>JAUWJE010000074.1 GCA_030607835.1 Candidatus Fermentibacterota bacterium
GGCGACCTTGCCATGATGCTGCTATGGCAGGCTTCACTGGGGATGTAAGCCCAAGACCTTGCCAGAAGACCAATAATAGTGTAAAATACTAATTAGTTACTGCTGAGTGGGTGGAATTGGCTATCCATTCTGAGGAGGAGGAGAGTAATGAAAAAGGTATTCCTGTTGTTCTGTCTTCTTGCCTTCGCCGGTACTGCCTTTGCCGGTTTTTCGCTTGGATACAAACCACTTAGTATCCCCGCTATGGTATCCGAGGATGGTAATGTATTGTTCACTAACGTGTATCTGCTTCGTATGGGCTTTGCGGCATCCCCCGATTTCAGAATTGAACTGCTTGCCGGATACGACAAAGTTGATGTTGAATATGAAGATGATGGCACATCGATTGAAGCCAATGAAACCGTATTCGTTATCGGCGCTTCAGGATTCTACGTAATCGCCAATCCAGCTAATACAGTTTTCAGCATTGGCCTTTCCTTCCTCTACGGTAAGGGAACAGGGGAAGTTAATGGATTTGACATCCCCGAGACTTCCGGTATCGGCATCTATCCGATCATGAGGGTTGACTTTGCGATTCCGGGTGCAGAGAGATTCGCTCTGTTCACTGAGTTCGGCACCAGGTACCTTTCTACATCAACCGAAAACGATGATGGAGCAGATTACAAGTTCACAGAACTGTCAACATGGGGTTCAGAGAACATTCTCGGAGGAGCTTACTACAGCTTCTAGAATGTAAATGTCTTCAATCAGGGGCACGCCATCCGCGTGCCCCTTTTGTTTCTGAAGGTTCTTTCAATGTATATTCTTCCCAATACATTCTTATTTTCAGTAGTATCAAAAAAGCAAACATCGAAAGAGGTGCTTCATGGCAGTGAATTTCAAAGGAAGAAGTCTGCTTACGCTTCTCGACCTGACAAGAGATGATGTACGGCATCTTCTGGACGTGTCACACCTTCTTAAGGCTGAAAGAACCGCTTTTCAGGTTAACCAGCGGTTTCGGGGCAAGACCCTTGCCATGCTCTTCGAGAAACGATCCCCCAGAACAAGATGCGCGTTTGAGACAGCATTTGGTGAAGAGGGGGGACATCCTGTATTCTTATCCAGTTCTGATATACAGCTTGGCAAGAAGGAGAGTATCGAAGACACAGCGCGGGTTCTCGGAAGAATGTTTGACGCGATTATGTTCCGGGGCTTCAGCCAGGACACCGTAGACACTCTGGAGGAGTACTCAGGAGTGCCTGTGTACAACGGACTGACGGATATGTGTCATCCCACGCAGGGGCTTGCTGATCTGATGACAATGGAGGAAAATTTCGGCGGACTTTCCGGTCTGAATTTCGTCTTTACCGGAGACGGTCGCGGCAACATGGCTAACAGCCTGATGATAGGTTGCGCAACGATGGGCGTGAACTGCACAATTCTCTCTCCCGAAAGTCTATATCCGGATAAAGAGCTTGTTGAAACAGTAATGCAGATTGCTTCCGATTCCTGCTCTGAACTGGAAATAACGTCAGACATTCAGAAGGCGGTCAAGGGAGCTGATGTTATCTATACAGATGTATGGGTCTCCATGGGTGAAGAAGAGAAGGCTAAGGAAAGAGTCAGCCTGCTTAAACCGTTCCAGGTGAATTCAGAGATGATGGAGATGACTGATAATTCAGATACTATCTTCATGCACTGTCTTCCCGCAGTTAAGGGTAATGAAGTCACAATGGATGTTATAGAAAGTTCGTCCTCAGTTGTCTGGGATGAGGCAGAAAACAGAAAACACACCATTAAGGCACTTATGGTTGCCAGTCTTCTGTAAGCGGATCGATACTGATTGACAGTATGGAAGTTTCTGAATAATGTCTTACGAATGATAAACGTATGTAAGAATTTAGAAATTATTACGGAGGTCGGATGAATCTGCTTCTGTTTCTCCTGGTTCTTGCAGGTGAAGGAAACGAAATTCTTCCTGCTTATCCTATGATAGAAGACATTAACCCAGCTGAGTATATCATCGGTCCCGGTGATGTGTTCTGGTTTAGCGTTCTTGGTGGAATTCCCGCTGAATTATCCGCCCTGAGCGAAGGCGGATTGCTGTATATAACAGTAACTCCTGATGGACACGCGGTTATACCATCCGCGGGATCCTGGTATGTATCTAATCATAATCTGCGTGAAGCTGCAGCTCTCATTGAAGCTGGTTTCTCGGCGAGATATCCCGGTTTGAGAGCAATGACGGGACTCGCTGTTCTCAGAACGTTCAGAGTGCCTGTGACAGGACAGGTTGGCTCTGCTGGAATAGTCCAGGTAACCGGAGCGGATAGATTGACCGATCTTCTTACTCGAGCTGGGGGTGTAGCTTCAGCCGGCGCCTGGACTAACATTCTGATAATTTCGAAAGATGGTGATAC
Organism: Candidatus Fermentibacterota bacterium; assembly: GCA_030607835.1. Lineage (GTDB taxonomy): Bacteria > Fermentibacterota > Fermentibacteria > Fermentibacterales > JCC-6 > Aegiribacteria. Next base: position 2,400 of record JAUWJE010000074.1, read on the forward strand.
CACAAAAGTTGATATAACGAAGTTCATTCTTGACGGATATCTTACATCAAATCCTGTTCTGTCTCTTGGCGACCGGGTTCATGTTCCTGAAGCTGAGCAGTTCGTCCGGATAGAGGGAGCAGTCGGGCTTTCCGGTACCCTTTCAGCTGAATTCGGGCATGCAGAAGTGGTATCCTGGATAGGGAGCGCAAGCGGCATACTTGAATTCATTCCGGGAGAAACCGCCAGTGATCTTGTCACGAGAGCAGGTGGACCGAACCCTGGGCAATCAGAGACAGCTGCCATGTTATTAGAGCCATTCCAGGCAACGAAGCAACAATCAAGCTCCCGGCACCGCTTGATAATCCGGAACTTAGCCCTTTCCTCCAGGCAGATGATATAGTGGTCTGTCCTGGAATCCCGCCTATTGTCGCTGTTTCAGGATATGTCTTTTCTCCCGGTGTATATCCGTATATAGCAGGTATGGAAGCTCTCTATTACATTTCCCAATCGGGAGGGCTGCTGCGGGAGGGTTCAGAATCCGGGATCAGAGTAGTGCTTTCCGGAGGAGAGGAAAGACGCCTGAGCGAAATTGCCGCAATCCCGGCCGGAGCAGCAATCATCATCCCGCGGAAGGCAATTATCTGGTGGCAGGAACCACTGTTGATAGTAACCAGCATCGCATCCGTGATTATAGCATGGAAGAGTGTGTTCTGATATGAAGCAGGCCAGACGACCTTCGTGGTATCTTTATCTTCTTCTGAAGAATCGGTGGTTCCTTATCAAGGCTCTTCTCGTCGTTATGATCCCGACGGTTATTGTGACGTTTCTTCTTGAGAAAAAGTACACTGTTACGACAGTCATCATGCCTCCTGAGACCCAGTCAAATCCAGGTATTACTATTGCAGGACTGGGAATCTCCGATTTCGCTGGATTTTTCAGCGGTGGAATGGGGTTTTCATTACCCCTCATGACAACGATGTCGGATGTGTATGATGAGATTCTAAACAGTAGAACGCTTATTGAGCGTGTTATTCAGTCTACCGGATACATAGACTACACAAATGAGAGAGAGCGGTTCGAACAGGATGAACAGCTGGGGCTGTACTGGGCAAGGAAAGCTTTCAGGAAGGATTACTCCGCCGGTGTGACACCATCCGGATTCCTTCAGGTCAAGGTTACAACCAATGATCCCTGGTATTCAGTTGAAGTATCGGAAGCGGTTATTGCTGCTCTGGACAGTATCAACTCGGATATCTGCAGGAGCAGAGCTGAGCAGGCAAGGATGTTTCTGGAGATCAGATCTTCGATGGCGGACAGCATTCTCGGAAGCACCGGTGATCTGCTCCGTGATTTCGAAGAGGAGTACGGTATAATCTCACTGGACCAGGAAATGGAAGCCTACATTCAGAGCCTTGCTGAATTGAAGCAGCAGTACATTCTGCTGCGGACTGCCGCGGCCGCCATTCGAAGAGGCATCTCTGGAGGATCAAGCGCAAGCGCCCTTCTGAAAGATCGTGAGGCAGATGAACTTCTTGGAATAATAGAAATGCTGGAAACGGGCATAGCTCCTCCAGGATACGAGAGTGTCATGCCTTCCATATCGATCGAGGAGCTGCCGAATATTCAGTTCCGGTACGCTTCCATTCGAGCGGAGTATGAGATGGCACTTGAATTGACAAGCGCTATCCATATCAGCCTTCAGCAGGCCATAGTCGAGGAAAACCGGGAGAATCCTTCAGTGCGGGTACTTGATCCTCCAAGACATCCCGGTTGGAAAAGCAGACCCAAAAAGCTCTATATCTGGATAGAGGTCTTTGCTGTAGCGTTTATTTTCCTGTTCGGCTATCTGATTGCCAGAGAAAATATCCATGCTTTGAAGATGGAGAAGCCAGAGGAATGGCAGGTCTGGCAGAATCTATTCTCGTAAATAAGGAGAGATCTGCATTTCCGAAAAAGGACTAGACTTTAGTTTTCCAGGCTCCTAGGCTTCTTCAATGAATTTTCTGTAGGCGTTATATCGATCCATATGGATAGTGCCGTTTTCGCATGCTGATTTTACTGCACAGCCTGGTTCTGACATATGCATACAATCCCTGAATCTGCACTTTCCGATAAACGGTAGAAATTCCGGAAAACAGAATTGCAGGTCATTTTCGGGGATATTCTCGATTGAGAACATTCTCAGCCCTGGTGTGTCTATCAGAGTTATTCCATCCTCAAGCAGAATGAGTCGCGCCGAAACGGTTGTGTGTTTTCCCTTGCTGGTCTTAGGGTTGAGTCCACCGATTTTGAGATCCAGACCGGGATTGTAGCATTTTGCAAGGGAAGTTTTTCCGGAACCACTCGGTCCTGTCATAACAACCGTTGCCCCTTTAATGTGCTGAAGCAACAGATCGGTGCCAGATCCGGTTTCACAGCTCACGGGGAAAACAGAATAACCCGCTCCGTCCTCACCAAATACTGTCAGAATCTTCTCTTTCAGGCTCCTGTCATCATCATCCGTGCAAAGGTCCATCTTGTTCAGTACAATTGTAGCCGGAAGCTTTCTCCATTCGGCGGATACGAGAGCTCTATTGACGAATCCGGCGCTGAATCGCGGATTCTTAAGTGAAACCATGACAAGAACCCTGTCTACGTTCGCGGCTATGATCTGAATGGATCTACCGACAGGGGCAGGACGCTGAAGAATACCGCTTCTTGGAAGAATTTCATCAACAACCACCTGATCATCAACTAGTGTGGCATAGGCATGATCCCCAGGTACAGGCTTCATTCCATGGTAAACCCGACCGGCTGTTATGGCGCTTTTCTCATTTCCCTGTTCATCAAGGATAAGCACACCTCTCCTCCCAACGGAGGAGATCCTGCAGGCAAAGCGCGGCTGTTTCAAAAGATCACTCCGGAAGAGTCAGGCCTGATGAACCTTACTATATGCTCTCCTTCTCGTCCCCAGCCGAGTATTTCTCTTACCATTTTTTCCATATAGGCGGAATCAGTAAGAAGTTGCCCGATTTCCGAGTTCATCAGATCCACCTGCTGCTGCAGGCTGTCAATTGAGAGAGAGAGGTTTTCAATGTCATTCCGGAGCTTCGCCAGAGCGATGAAACCATGCCTGTTGAAAACCAGTATCACGACGACAAGGACAAAAACAAAGACCAGTATTACGTAAAACAGCCTTCGATTTCTGCCGGTCTTTTTCAAGTTACTCCCCGGGTTTCAGCGGCAGGATATCGATTCCCCTGAACAGCGCCTGGTCACCAAGGTCTTCTTCTATGCGAAGAAGCTGGTTGTATTTGGCAACCCTGTCAGTTCTGCAGATGGAACCCGTCTTGATAAGTCCTGAATTCATGGCTACGGAGAAATCGCTGATAAAGGTATCCTCGGTTTCCCCGCTCCTGTGACTGATAAATGTCTTCCATCCGTTTCTGTGAGCAAGGCTGACCGTGTTCATGGTCTCTGTGACAGTACCTATCTGATTCAATTTAATAAGTATGGCATTTGCGGCATCCGTCCGCACCGCTCTGGACAATCTCTCCTCATTTGTTACCAGCAGATCATCACCGACTATTAGAATGCTCTGCCCAAGTTGTCTTGTCATAAGTTCCCATCCGGACCAGTCATCTTCAGCAAGTCCATCCTCAATACTGACAATAGGGTAGCTGCGGACCAGTTTTTCCCAGTAGGAGACCATTTCTTCTGAAGTGAGACCGGAGGGATCACACCCGTGCATATAGTATTTTCCGTCATGGTACATCTCGCTGGCTGCGGGATCAAGAGCCAGAAAGATATCTTCTCCTGGTGTGTATCCGGCATCAAGGATTCCCTTCATTATGAAATCCAGAGCTGCTTCGTTCGATGGAAGATCCGGGGCCAGTCCACCTTCATCGCCCACGGTTGTTGGAAGCCCCATATCAGAGGACTGTTTCCTGAGTGCATGAAAAATCTCTGTGCCTGCCTGAAGCGCTCTGCTGAATGTTCTGAAGCCTGCGGGAACAATCATGAACTCCTGTAGATCTATTGGATTTGACGCATGTTTTCCGCCATTGAGAATGTTCATGCCCGGTACTGGAAGGAGTCTTGCTGCAGGGCCGCCCAGATATCGATATAGAGGAAGCCCCAGATGGCTGGCCGCAGCCCGGGAGACAGCCATTGATACAGCAAGCGTGGCATTTGCGCCCAGTTTTTCCTTATTTGAAGTACCGTCAAGCTCAATCATGATTCTATCAATGCGAGCCTGATTCAGAGCGGAGAGTCCTGATAGTTCAGGCGCTATCAGCATTTCTATGTTTTCTACAGCTTTGAGAACGCCCTTTCCTCCGTAAGCTTCTTCCTTGTCCCTCAACTCAACGGCTTCATGTTCACCGGTTGAGGCTCCGCTTGGGACGGAAGCTCTACCCCATCCGCCGCTGAGGAGGAAGACCTCAGCTTCAACAGTTGGATTCCCTCTGGAGTCGAGTATCTGCCGTGCGCGAATTTCAACAATTTCAGACATCAACGATCCTTCCGTTCAAAATAATAAGAGCAGGATTATCAAATATACAATGTTGCGTGAGAACATCAGGAAAAGGCGAATCTAGTCACTCCTTTGGAGATATACTCGCTAATTATACTTTCAGGGGTTCTTTTTTCAAGCACGGACAGAAATGTCTCTGCAACCTCCGGATCAAACTGAGAGCCAATGTTTTCCCTTATTTCATGGAGCGCAGATTCAAGTCCGGGAGCCTTTCGATAGACTCTGTCAGAAGTCATAGCATCAAAGCAATCAGCAACAGCAAGGATTCGAGCATCACGTGGAATATCTTCTTGTCCGAGACCCAACGGATATCCTTTGCCATCATATCGTTCATGATGATACCTTACCGTGTCGATGAAGCTCCCGAAGGCGGTGACAGACCTCAGGATTTTATAACCGGTTTCAGGATGTGTTCTGATGATATCGTATTCCTCGGATGTTAATCTCCCTTCTTTATTCAGTATTGACTCGGGTATACCGATCTTGCCAATATCATGCAGCAGCGCTGCATGGTGCAGAAGCTTGATTTCTCTGTTTGAAAAACGCAGATGTGACGCCATCGCCATCACATAAGCTGCAACATTTCTTGAATGGTCGCTCGTGTACGGATCTTTCGCGTCAACCGCGCTGGCCAGAGCGAAGATAGCCTGGGTATAGTTCGTTTCACTTGTCTCGAACAGATAAGCGTTGCTTAGCGCCATCGCTGCGTGTCGGACCAGAATGGATAAATAGGAGCTGTCATTCACGAAGATCTTCTCATGAGACCAGTTTGCAAGGACTATCATTCCATTTAAACTTCCGAATTTGCTCAGATCAAGAATCTCAAGGTTCGGAGTTGATTCCCAATCAGCTACTCGGGCACAGGCGAAAGAATCTCTAATGCCGCTATCGAGATATTGACCGACAGTTACAGAATCCTGAGTCTGCTCAAGCAGTTCACGAAGATTTGAGTTGAGAATTTTCTCCGGTATGTCAGATCTGACCAGAGTGTAATTCAGCGGAAGCATATCCTTCCCGCTGAGAAAGACCCCAAACAGATCAAACGGAACCATTGTTCTGAGTCCTTTGACAATAGATGCCAGCACCAGTGTAGTATCAAGTGAAGAGGAGAATTCCCCGGCAAGAATGTTTACCTGTGCCAGGTTATCGGCATGCCCGCGAAGATTTGAAGTCAGTCTGTAATTCATTAACTGATTCCCGGCCTGTGCCGCGAAAAGCCCCAGTAACTTAAGGTCTCTGACTGTGAAAGA
>JAUWJE010000114.1 GCA_030607835.1 Candidatus Fermentibacterota bacterium
CAAGTTCAGGTTCCACCGCGAGTATCCTTGTTACGATTTCAGAAAATACCGGTGCAGCTGAAGCACTACCCCACCTGTATTCGAAATCAGGACCATCTATGAGTACAGAGACCACAAGACGGGGATTCTCAGCCGGAACCATTCCAACAAAAGCGCTCAGATAATCAGTATCTCCACTCATTCTCTCTGCAGTTCCGGTTTTACCACCGACACTCACTCCTGCAACTGACGCAGAAGCTCCGGTTCCTTCCGTGACAACAGATCCAAGAGTACGCCTTACAATTGCTGCTGTCTCGGGAGAGATTGGATGTGATCTGACAATTGATTCTTCAGTTACCCATTGATTCCCACTCCACCCGGCATCAAGAAGTCTTGGGTAGAAGAGTATTCCTCCATTCGCAATCACGCAGTAGGCCAGAGTCAGTTGAAGTGGTGTTACAGTGACTTCCTGTCCGATTGCTATCTGTGCTGCGGAAACACCGGACCATCCTGAAGATCCTGGAGTGGGTACGATCCCTCGAGACTCTCCCGGATATTCAACCATTGTCAGCGATCCGAAACCAAATCGCCTGCAATAGCTGCTCAAAGTTGTATCCGAAAGTAGACGTGAAAACATGATTGTCCCGACATTACTGGAATTGATGATTACCTGCTCACTGCTGAGTATTCCGTACTTATGAGCATCGACAATATTCTCACCAGCGACTGTGATTCGACCCTCACTGCAATCAAAGGTATCGTCCATAGCAAGAACACCTTCTTCAATACAAGCTGCATAAACCACAAGTTTAAAGGTTGAACCAGGTTCATGATAGCCCTGAAAGCAGTGATTCATCGCGATAGATCCGTTATCTGCCCGAACAGGCACGCTTCCTGCTGCAAGGATTTCACCGGATAATGGATCAATAACTACAGCGGCTGCCCAATCACAGTTATACATTTCCATAGCTTTTTCGAGTTCTTCCATTACTATGGACTGAAATCTTGAGTCAAGGGTGAGCATGATATCCTGCCCATTCACAACGGGGATATTATCCGCTTCCGGATCCGTAAGATTGAATCTGCCCGCAGCACTCTTCTCAATGAATAGTTTTCCATCGGTACCTTGGAGAGTCGAATTGAACCAGTTCTCAACTCCCTCTGCACCCTCTCGTGTATACCTCCCCACGATACCGGAAGCCATATCACCCATTGGATAGGTTCTCTCCTGCTCGCCACTTGCACTCACTCCGGTCGGTAAACCGTCGTTCATAAGACAGAATGCCTCCTGAAAAGGGACATCTCCAGCAAGAATCTGATTACCGTCTTGCCTTTCAAGAGGTTGCTTCAAGCCAGCGCGTGCATGCTCTCCAAGAATTGAATAAAGACTGTCGATGCTTGATTCCTCTCCCGCAGGTACTTCAGGCCAGTACACCTGGAAAGTGACCACGGTTCTGTTCCCGGCAAGAAGGTAGCCGTTCCTGTCAAGGATCCTTCCTCTCCTCGCCTCTACATTTATCCGAGTAGTGTGCTGAAAGCGTGCTTCATCCGAGTAAAAATTATGATGGACTATCTGGATATTTATGAGTCTGCCTGTTATTACAAGAAAACCAATCAGGGCAAATATCATCAGTATCTGCAATCGTGCAGAACGTCTATCAGGAGATATCTCACTGCTCCATACAGACAAACAGCTCACCTCCGTCTATGTCAGGTACCAGTTCAACAATCGAAAAATGTTCAAGGGAAATCGGAGCCATACCCAATTCAGCGCCAATATCCTCAAGTCTTTCCGGACTTAGAAGCAACGCTCTCTCAACAAGAAGTTCATCTCTTCTCCATCGCAGATGGCGTCTGATTTCAGTAAGATTCTTATGCCTCATTGAGAGAAGGAGTCTCCAGTTGTAAACTCCTGCTTCAAGAACAACCAGAAGAATAAATCCACCTGCAATAACAAACAGAATCCTGCGAAAATTCTTCTTCATAATCGAATTCCCATTCGTAATCTTGCTGATCTTGCACGAGGATTCTCCCGGCGCTCATTATCATCTGCAACAATCCAAACCGGGGAGAATTGACTGTAGTATCCGGAGTCCCTGAAAAGTAATTTGATTTTCCGATCCTCCAAGGAGTGAAAAGTAATGAAGGCGATACGCGCTCCGGATTCAGTCCAGGTGTGAAGATTTTCCAGAAGATTGTCCAGCTGTTCGAGTTCCCTGTTAACAGCTATTCTCAGAGCCTGGAAAACCCTTGAGAGAATCTTCACAGGATTTCCGCGCACATTTCCGCGAATAATCTTCGCTAGTTCCTGAGTCGAATGAACAGGTCTCTCTCTTACGATGGCTTTCGCAATTCGTCTGCTCCTTCCCTCCTCACCGTAATTGTAGATGATATCAGCGATTTCACGCTCAGAACATCTGTTCAGGAGTTCATCAGCGGTGGCTCCGGACGAACCATCGAACCGCATATCTAGCGGTCCATCTGATCTGTATGAAAATCCTCTTGATGAGTCATCCAGTTGAATGGAAGAAAGCCCAAGATCAAATAGAGCACCGGACGCGTATGTGAAACCAATTTCATTCATTATTGCCGGTATCTCCGTATAGCTGGCCTGCCTGACCGTAACGACTGAATCCTGATTGAACCTGCTTCTGAGTATTGATATCGCCACAGGATCGCGATCCACCCCAAGCAGACTCATTTTCGGTAATGCTTCTGCGAAAGCAGCAAGGTGACCGCCTGCGCCAGCCGTTCCATCCACAAGTAATCCTTCTGTTATCCCGCCGGAGAAAAAACTGACTACACTATCGAGTAAAACCGGAACATGCGTTCCTGTCTCATCCATGCGGATATGACCGGAGCTGTACAGGTGGCTTTTGGTAGGCCTCTCTGCGCACATTGAAACCGCCCTCCTGGTTCAAGGGAGTGATTCCAACTCAGTAAATATCTATCTCAATTTCCTCAACTGCTTCTTCCAGAGAGGAAACTTGCTCCTTCTCCCGTCCAGCATAGCGTTGGGCAGACCAGAGTTCAATCGAATCGAGCAGGCCCAGGAAAACCACTTCGTGAGTTATGGAGGCTATATCAATAAGATCGGATGGAATTGTTATTCTTCCCTGGCCGTCGATATAAACAGGTCGGATATACTGTGAAAATTCGCGAATTATATCTCTATGCTTTTTGATGTTTCTTGAAAGGGATGCAAGTCCTTGCCTGACCTTCTGCCATTTTTCCGGTGGATAAAGGATCAGACTTCCTTCCATACCCTTCCCGATGTAAAGACCTTCCTTGGGTAATTGCCTGCGGAACTGCGCCGGAACGCTTACCCTGCCCTTGTCATCAAGGGTATGTATATGTTTCCCAGTGTATTCGCTCATGCGGTATCCTCCAGCTCAATTCTATCCCACAATATCCCACTGTCAACCCATCCCATGGGATAGTATCCCACCCGCATAAGAGAATGTTTCTGTACAAACATTGCAATGCATTGATTGACATGCTATTACGGCAGTTTATTGTCACAATGAGATGACTGGAGATACGACTCTCTATTAAGAGAAGATTCAGCATCATGATATTGGCGGACTATGAAGATGGTGATCTGTGGGATAACACGCAGAGAATCTATAACAAATTATTCAGTTGACTTTGTGTGTTTCTTCCTGGAAAGGTTACCTATCCGACGTTTTGTTTTCTTCTTACTTTCGCTGTCATAGTAGTAATGGTATCTGTAGGTGTAGTAGGTATAGGAAGTGTACATCTTCACTGGATCGAAACCGTTCAGCACCGCACCTGTTATGTATGCTGATGTGCGTTTCAGTTTCATCCAGGCAGACTCGAGAACCTTGCGGTCAATTGCCTTGGCGCCTACAACCATGAGGGTACCGTCTACTTCTGTACTTAGCAGTATGGCATCCGTAACTACTGCAACTGGAGGGCTGTCAAGTATGATCATGTCGAAGGATTTCTTGAGCTCTGAGAGCAGTCTTCTACATTTCATGCTTCCGAGAAGTTCGGAAGGATTGTGCGGAATGAAACCACAAGTTAGAACGGAGAGGTTATCAATTGCTGTTTCCTTCACCGCCTCCTCAACAGTTGTGATTCCAGCGATAACTTCAGAGATTCCAGGTTCCCTTGGAAGATCAAAAATATTATGAATCACCGGGCGCCTGAGATCGGTATCGATCAGAAGAACCTTTGAGCCGGTTTGCGCTATGGCGATTGCCAGATTTCCCGCAGTCGTTGATTTTCCCTCTCTCGGACCCGCGCTTGTCACAAGAAGAGAGTGGACTTCCCTGTCTGCTCCGCTGAACCGAAGACTTGTCCTCAGATCCCTATAGGCTTCACTTCCAGCCTGCCTTGGGGATGTCATCATTATCAGCCCCTGTTTTCCGCTCCGGACCATGGTTTCAGATCGGGGTATCTTCGGTATTACACCAACAACTGGAATATTAAGATTCTCAATGTCCTCGGGGCTTTTTACCGTAGAATCAAGTTGCTCCTTCAGAAAAATGAAACCGATACCAGCCGCGAGCCCTGCAAAAATACCCAGCATCAGGTTACGTCTGCTGTTCGGTTTGATCATACCTCCAGGCAGAGCTGTATCCACAATTGTCACGTTACCCATCTGACCGGCTTCAGCAATTCTCACTTCCTCATATTTCGTGAGGAGAAGAAGGTAGATCTGTTCACTTACCGTTCTGTTTCGCTCAAGCCGAACAAGAGTAAGTTCCAGTTCGGGCAGCACTGAGATGCTGTCTTCTAGATCATGTATCACACTTCGCAGAACGTATTCTTTGATTCTCTCTGCTCTCAACTGCGATTCGATTGAAATCAGATCCGATACGATTCTCTGTACAGATCCTGCTGGATCGTCTGGAAACCGTATGTATGCAGCCTCACCCAGAGCTTGCGTAAGGGCAGTTCTCCTTGCGGTTATTTCATTATCAAGATTCTGTATTACCGCATCATCCTCATCACCGCCCCTGGCCATAAGAGAAGCACGGGAAGCCTCAAGTGAAGCAAGATCACTTTCCAGCTGAGCAATGAAAGCACTGTTCACTCTTGCCAGATCATCTGCAAGTTCGAGTCTTCCTGTCTCAAGCTGGTCTACAAAATAATCTCTCTGTGCCTGAAGAGCTCCCTGCTCAGTTCGAGAAGTAGCGGCAGCAGTCTCAAATGAGGACAGGCTACTGACGATATGAGCAGTCTCCGAACTCAGACTGACAATACCATGTTCTTCCTTGAATCTTGTCAGAGAATCTTCATCACTGGCCAGTTCAACATCCATGATCGCCAGCTGCTCGGCCAGGAATTCTCTGACCATGGTATTCTCTCCGCGGGCTTCATTCAGATTTCTTCTGTAATAAGTGTGTACTACCAGATTAGCCATCGTAGCAGCGGCTGCGGGGGAATAGCCCGTAGCAGACAACACGAAGAAATCAGTATCCTTCATGACACTAACGGAACTGCTTCCACGTACCATACCAATGAGTGCTGATCTCAGGTTGCTCTGAGGGGGATCAATCTCTCCAAAAAGAAGTGATACAAGACTGTCAGAATAGGAAGAACTCATGATTGAATCAGCAACTAACTCCGCCATGCTTCGGCTCTGAATGATCTGAATCTGATTGTTGCGCATTGGATCCATTTCATACCAGAAAACGCTTGACATATTCAAGGTCTGAGACATCGTATTGCGTGTATTGAAAATGAAAGTTGCGCTTGATCTGTACACAGGCCTTGTTCTTGAAGTAACCCATATACTTGCGAGCACAGATACAATCAGGAAAGCCAGTACAATCCATTTGTGACGGTAGAGCAGCCAGAGATACTCACCTATTCTTATCGATTCCCGTTCGTCTGCTATTTCTGGATTCATCTGTCGATTATTATCCATATAAGGTTAGCAGCAACAACAATCTTGTAGGTGAAATCAATAGCTTCTTTCCACCATTCGTAGCTCCGTGTGCGAAGGTAGATTGTAGCTCCGGGAAGAAGGGAGGGCACAGGATCTCCCTCAGCATCAAGAAAATTGTGCAAGTTATACTCTATTTCAAGGTCTTCGTAGACTATGCTCACGTCACCAAGGCTAGCCTGCTGCGTAGGTCCGCCTGCGGCGGATATGCCGGCAATTAAATCAGCCTCAACCGGAACCAGATATGTACCTGGATTTCTAACCTCACCCCAGACATGAATACTCATGAGAATTACATCGGTTTCCACTCCCGGAACGGTATATCCTTCCAGACCGGAAGCAGATGCGATGAATACAGCAAGAATCAGCAGTACGGAAGCAATTCTCATGCTTTGACCACTTTCTCCATTCCTGTAGTTATTCCAGCGCAGGCATTCCTGGTGTCAATAACCAGGGATGAACAGTCAACTATCCACTGGTAATCGTAACAGGAATGATTGGTAATGACAACAGCGCAATCGTATTCCCGAAGATTCTCTTCTGTCAACTCAACCGAGACAGGTCTTCTATGAGTCTGTCTGGTTGCTCCGATAC
>JAUWJE010000175.1 GCA_030607835.1 Candidatus Fermentibacterota bacterium
TAGCCGAGCGTGGTGTGCCTGGCAGATAAATGGCGCCCCCTATATCACTCTCAGCAAACTCTGCTGAGATTTGAGCTTGAGGTGCGATTACACCGTGCTAATATCGACGGAACGCGTTGGAAAAGTATAATATAGCAACTATAGGGCAGGATCCGTTGCTATTCTACCATTTTCTGTCTGTAACCCTTCAGAAGTATCCATCCGATCCCAGCGTGAGACAAGAGGCCTACCAATAACATAATTTCGTACGGCATGTTGACAATAGCGCCCAGCATTATTGCAAAGACTCGCAAATCTCTCTTGATGAGCTTTCCGAATAGACCACCTGGAGGTTTCGACTGATAGCGAATCACAAATTCCTTCTTGGTGTAGCTTGCCATGATAAAGCCCGGCAGTGCGAATATCGCACCCAGCCATACGGCTGCATACGGGTGACTGAGCCAATATCCGTAGGAGACGCCGGCCACTATCGCTGTGTCGCCATACCTGTCCAGAATTGTATCAAACCACCCACCGAACTTGCTCGACTGGAATCTGAGCCTGGCAACCTCGCCATCGCATCCGTCGACGATGGAGGCTAGCTGGATCACCATACCGGCCAGGATCGTCCAGATATATCCGCCCGGACAGAACATGGCCGCTCCAATGATGCCAACCGTAAAGCTCAGCAGAGAGATTCCGTTGGGGTTGACAGGAGTGTGGACAAGTATTTCAGAAATCCTGCGCGACACGGGACGGTTAAGATAACGGGAAACAAAGCCGTCTTCGTCGGGTTTTGACAGGCTCTGCAGCAAAGCCCTCTTGGCAAGACCAAGACTCTTCGGTGTGTCGACGTCGAACCAGCACCGCTTGCCAATTGTGACGGCTCGGAATTCACGACTCCTTATCAACTCAACGAGTCCGGCTGAAAGGGAGTGTTGACCTCTATTCCCGGCAACCTTCAGAACATCAAACAGAGAGGGTTGACAGAGGAAGAGTCCGGTATCTACGGCGTCGAAGGACGCCTTTTCCTTACCAATTCCGGTAATGACATCTCGATCCAATTCTACTTTGGTGGCGTCATCCAGATCAAACACACGCTCGGTGTGACAATCGACGGCCAGCAGACAGTCTGTTGTATTTGTTCCTGCCGTGAGCAACAGTCGTAAAATTGCGGGATCGAAAAGGTGATCACACATCAAGAGAAAAAAGGAACAACTTATGTAAGAAGCTGCTGATAGAGCAGAGGATCCATTTCCCTCTCTCCAATTCGGGTTTTCTATCGGTTGGATCGGGACGGCTAATCTCTGTTCGAGGGCACTCAAGTAAGGGACTATTATGTGCGACCGATATCCAATCACCACATAGAACTCCTGGACCCCAACCTCCTTGCACGACAAAATGGCTCTTTCCAGGAGAGTTAGACCGAGCACCGGTGTAAGCGGCTTTGGGTTATCTCCATTCACTCCGTTCAGGCGGTGTCCCTCGCCAGCAGCCAGTATCAAAGCGGGTGGTACAGTCCCCGTGACTGCTTTTTCAGTTGCTATGTGCACAGGGTATCACCTTTCAATTGTTGAACAAGATCTGCGTGCAATTCGGGTGAGCTGCTGGCAATAATCGAAAAACGCTGCGTCAGATCTGTGATACCAGGGATCGGTTCTCCGTCCGGCCCGGATATGGTTCCTCCTGCCTCGGTGAGAATGAGAGAGGGGGCCAGAAAGTTCTCAGGTGTAAGGCGACCACGCAGATCCAGATGGGCATCGAGGGACCCCGAAGCTACTAACGATATTGCTCCAGTGGCGCATCCCAAGGTGCGAACCCCCCGGGCACGGGAAAGCACATTGGCCAGTGGCGCTCTCACGGCAAAATGGTTCATTTCGCAACTGATCATGGCACTGGTCAGAACGTTGCATGAGCCCGTGCGGATCTGATTACCGTTGCAGAACGCGCCGTTTCCCTGCTCCGCAGAGAATATCTGTCCGGTAACCAGATTGCCTACCAATGCGTATTGGACTGTTTCAACTGAGATCGGGCATGAATACGGAATTAATGCTACAGCCGTGCCAACAGGCGCCATTCCGCGCGCGAAGTTGTCCGAGCCGTCTCCGGGATCCAATACTACCGTGAATTCCGGCTGTCCATTGCCAAACTCACGGGGTGAACCCTCTTCTGACAATAGCACAACCGGACAAGGAAAATGCTCCTTAAGATAGCTGCTGGCCGCCTCGTCGGCTGCAAGGTCGAACCATTTGACGGAATCTCCTTTGGCGTTGCGCTTAGTCTTCCCAGTAAAACCAACGTCACCTGCGGTCACAACCAGTTGAATATTCCGAAAGATTGATTCAAGATGGGTCATCATCGAAATCGACGTATTCATAGCCAATACCTCCTCAGCTATTTGACGGAAAAACAACTGCGCTCATGTCAAGGGTGCTCGTTTGTCCAGATCAAAATTGGTAGAAAGTTGGTCAAGCGCGGATCGGCAAGGAATAGAGCAGCCTCCAAGTTTCCGTACTCCATCCTTCCCGGTAATGACTAAACAATCATAATCAATCGCTCATGTCAAGCGGCATTTCCAAAAAATTCCCACGGACAACCACAAGTACACACCGTTACCCCACTGCTTCGAGCCCGTTGAAAAAGTCGAAACACACAGTTGTGGCAGTTCTCGTAGAACATGTACTTGAGTGATCAATGTTTAACAACAAGCCTTGGAGCAGTGGTGACCTGTGCGCTAATCGCGAGGGAGGGGCAGACGAGATTCGCCATTGGCGAACCGCCCACGGGCACTGTATTATCGTAGATGGCGGAACCCCTCCTCCGTCGGGACATCGCCGCTAAAGGGTTCCGCCCTTGTCCATTGTGTTGAGAACAAAAACGAGGACGTGCGCCGGCTTTTCACGTTCATAGGCAAGAAAGAACCGGCCTGATTCGAATCAGACCGGTGAATGCTCGTTCTTAATTCCTGCGGATCTCCATAGGGACCCGGACCTGGGATCAGGCTTCGTAGTTTTTTGCTACGAAATCCCAGTTTACAAGATTCCATAATTTCTCTACATAGCCGGGGCGGGCGTTGCGGTAGGCGATATAGTAGGCGTGTTCCCAGACATCGCAGATCATCAGCGGTGTCTTGCCCTCGGTCATCGGGTTGTCGGCGTTGCCGGTACTGATAATCTCCAGGCCGCCTTCGGCATTCTTCACCAGCCAGGCCCATCCTGAGCCAAAAGTGGTGACCGCGGTCTTGGAAAACTGCTCCACGAATGAGTCAAAAGAGCCAAACTCTATATATACTTTACTAAAATGATAATACCGAGGGCAGTTCAACCATGTCAAGCACATGAAGGGCTGATCAACTCACAGGTCGGTATACAGCATTTGGTCTTTGACAGAAGTATGTTTCAACAGTATTATTTTTCCTTGTAGAAAATTGCAGTTGGATAGGTGATTAATGAGTATTCCAAGACCATCAGAGCAGGGACGAAGGCTGAGGTACAGTCATGAATAGGGAGCGTCTCTCTCTCTATCTGGTAACTGACCCTGTTCTATGCGGAGAGCGTGGTGTTGAAGAAACGTCAAGGCAGGCGCTTGCGGCGGGAGTAGGAACTCTTCAACTGCGGGACAAGCCGGCTTCAACCAGGAAACTTGTTGAAATGGCATTTTCCCTCAAACATCTCTGCAGAGAGTACAATTCCCTTTTCCTTGTCAACGACAGGGTAGACGTGGCTCTAGCCTGCGATGCAGACGGTGTTCATCTGGGGCAGGATGACATGCCTGCAGCGGTTGCCAGGGAACTTCTCGGACCTGATGCAGTAATTGGCGTGTCAGCCAGGACGGAATTGGAAGCACTGAGCGCTTGGAGGGATGGGGCGGATTATATCGCTGCTAATATGATCTTCTCCACAACGACCAAGACCGATCTTGGCAAACCTCTAGGACTGGTCGCCATCAGAAAACTAAAGGAAGCCACCCCTCTGCCTCTCGTGGCTATAGGCGGGATCAATTCGACCAATGTGGAAATTGTCAGGAATGCCGGAGCGGACGGGATCGCTGTTGTATCCGCCATAATGGCTGCAGAAGATGTGGGCAGAGCGGTTCGGGAACTCCTTCCAGGAGAGTAAACCGGTTCATCGCAATTCAGGAGACAAGTAGACAACAGGTTTAATAAGTAATCGGAACAGACAGGGAGTGTCATGGTAAAACTTAGCGAAGTAGAGATAAGCAGGGCGATTGTTGATACATTCTTCAGGGATCTGCTGGACAATCTTGAAGTTGATGTCGCGGTGGCTGGGGGAGGACCTGCAGGGCTTATTGCTGCCCGTGAACTGGCTCTGAAGGGGTATAAGGTTGCGGTATTTGATAGAAAGCTCTCCCCTGGAGGCGGTATGTGGGGAGGCGGAATGGGTTACAATGTTATTGTGGTTCAGGAGGAGGGAAGGAAGATCCTCGAGGAGCTGGGAGTCGCCACAAGTGAGTATTCCCCAGGCTATTTCGTAGCCGGTTCCGTGGAGTCAATTTCCACTCTGATCTCTGCAGCCTGCAGGGCAGGTGTTTCCATTTACAACCTTTTCTCCGTGGAGGATGTAATGGTGAACGAAGGTCGAATATGCGGAGTGGTTGTTACGTCCAGCCCGATAGAGATCGCTGATCTCCATGTTGATCCCATCTGCATATCAGCGAAGTATGTAGTCGAAGCAACCGGCCACCCCCTTGAAGTGCTTCGGAAAGTGGTAGAGAAAACTGACCTGGTGCTCAACACTCCATCCGGTGGGATTGAGGGGGA
>JAUWJE010000174.1 GCA_030607835.1 Candidatus Fermentibacterota bacterium
CCAGTTTCTGGGAGATAGACACACCCAGAGCAAAACTCATCGTGCTCTACCGTATTTTGAACGGTCAACTTGAATGTACTGATGAGATAGCGGAGAAAATAGCAGAATGTTTCCACTGTAAGAACTGCGAAAGAAGTTGCTCCGCGAAGATTCCAGTAACCGAGATAATTCAGGACGCTAAAGCCGACTTACTCGATGCCGGATTCTCATTTATCGGCACCGCTGCTCAGATCGATGACGATATCTGCGGACACTGCGGTGTCTGTTCCTCTGTATGCTTTGCGGAAGCGATCTCCATCGGTGAAGAGAATGAGCGCATTGTCGATATAGTGAAATGCGTGAGCTGCGGAACCTGTATGGCTTCCTGTCCGTCAGGTGCGATAACGCAAAAAGCCGATTTCGGTATTCAGGATGAGGAAATGCGTGCATGTGTACTTGATTCTCTGACGGGAGGTGCATGATGAGTGAAAAACCGAAGATCATTGTCTTCTGCTGCAACTGGTCTGTTTATCCCGGTCTTCAGTTGTCCCAGCTTCCCCCCTCTGCAGTTGATGATTCAGGTGTGGAATACATCATAACCATGTGCTCCGGACGCGTAAGTCCTGAACTTGTCGTAGAAGCTTTTGCCAACGGCGCCTGGGGAGTTATGGTCACCGGTTGTCCCCCGGGGGAATGTGACCATGAAGGTAACTACAATATGCGACGGAGGATGACGCTTCTGATCAACACACTTGAGCAGCTTAACATCTGTCCTGAGAGGATCGCTCTCGACTGGTTCTCAGCGTCAGAAGCCGCAAAACTGGAGAAAGCCGTGAACAAGTTAACGAAAAAAATAACTGAATTCGGTCCGATCAATTCTGCCGTGGAACAGGGATAGGAGGTACAGAGAATGGCAAAACCTAAAGTAGCATTTTACTGGTGCGCCTCCTGTGGCGGTTGTGAAGAAGCAATCGTTGACCTTGCTGAGGACATTCTTAAAGTCGTAGAAGCTGTGGATATTGTATTCTGGCCTGTTGCCATGGACTTCAAGAAAAAAGATGTCGAAGCCATGGAAGACGGAGAGATAGCTCTTGCATTTATTAATGGGGCCATCCGTACGGATGAGCAGAAGGAAATGGTTGAGCTTCTGAGAAGAAAATCCGGTCTGGTTGTGGCATTCGGATCATGTGCTCATCCCGGCGGTATCCCCGGACTGGGAAACTTCCACACCAGAGAGAGTATTCTGGAGAGGACATACAGGACAACCCAGTCAACTGTCAATCCGGGTGAAGTGTTACCCAGAACCGTTACAGAGATCGATGACATTCAGCTTACTCTTCCGAAATTCTGGAACACCGTTCATACCCTCGACCAGGTCATTGATGTGGATTATTACCTCCCCGGCTGCGCACCACCTACCGATCTCATAATGGACGCGGTTACAGCTGTGTTGGAAGGAAACCTTCCGGAGAAAGGTGCTGTACTCGCTCCATCCAAAACACTTTGTGATACCTGTCCGCGGTCGGACAGCAAACCCGAGATGCTCAGAATAAAGGACTTGAAACGACCCCAGGAGATCCTTGCGGATCCGGAAAAATGCTTCCTTGAAGAGGGGCTCATCTGCCTTGGTCTCGCAACGAGAAGCGGGTGCGGTGAAAGATGCATCAATGCAAATATGCCATGCAGGGGATGCTTTGGTCCGGTTGACGGAGCTCATGACTTCGGTGCGAAAGCACTGTCAGCAATAGCCTCGCTCATCGAGGTCGATGACGAGGAGAACACAAGCATTGATGAGATACAGGAACTCTTAAGAACTATCGCTGATCCCGCAGGACTCTTCTACATGTACAGCCTGCCTTCGTCAGAGCTGAGAAGGAGTCGATAAAATGAAAAAGCAGATAACAATAGATCCGATCACAAGACTCGAAGGTCATGGCAGAATTAGCATCTTTCTTGATGACGCTGGCAATGTCGATAAAGCATTTCTGCAGGTACCTGAACTACGGGGTTTTGAAAAATTTTCCGAGGGTAGACTTGCTGAAGAGATGGCCAGGATCACTCCAAAGATATGCGGTGTCTGTCCCACCGCGCACCACATGGCTTCAGGCAAAGCATTGGATGCCCTTTACAAAGTTGAGATACCACCGGCTGCGAAGAAGATAAGAGAACTCGTGAACTCCGCCTTCATTGCGGAAGATCACACTCTTCACTTCTTCTATCTGGGCGGACCAGACTTCATAGTCGGACCCGACGCTCCCGCAGGACAGCGGAACATCCTTGGAGTTATTGAGAAGGTCGGTCTTGAAGCTGGTTTGAAGGTCATTCAAATCCGAAAGAGACTTCGTGACATAATAACCAAACAGGGGGGAAGGGTTATTCACCCTGTCTGCAACCTTCCAGGCGGTGTCTCAAAAGGAGTAAATGAAGAAGATAGGCAGGAGTATATCGAAACAGCAGAAGCTGCGATCGAGTTCTCCCAATTCACGCTTCAGGCTTTTACTGATATCGTTCTTGAGAATAAGGGTTATGTCGACCTTATCGTAGGTGATATCTACAAACACAGAACTTACTACATGGGACTTGTGGATGAGAACAACAAAGTCAATTTCTACCATGGTAAAATCAGAGTTGTCACTCCGGATGGGGAAGAATTCGCGAAATTCCCCCCGCGTGATTACCTTGACCATATTGCCGAACATGTAGAACCATGGAGTTACATAAAATTCCCATACCTGAAAAATGTCGGGTGGAAAGGATTCGTGGACGGTAACGAAAGCGGAGTTTACCGTGTTGCGCCCCTCGCTCGTCTTAATGCCTCCGAAGGTATGGCGACTCCTCTCGCTCAGGCTGAATACGAGAAGATGTACTCAGTTCTCGGCGGCAAACCCGCACACAATACACTTGCATATCACTGGGCAAGGCTGATCGACCTACTCTATGCATCCGAACGGCTTCTTGAACTCGCGAAAGATGAAGAGATACTCGATCCTGATGTGAGAGTTATTCCGACTGCGGAACCGGAAGAGGGAATAGGCGTTGTGGAAGCCCCGAGAGGAACGCTCATTCATCATTACAGAACAGATAAGCGCGGCGTGATCAAGGATGTTAACCTTATTGTTGCTACTGTTAACAACAGTGCTGCGATAAGTATGTCTATTACAAAAGCTGCAAAAGGTCTGATTAAGAACGGAGAAGTGTCCGACGGATTGCTTAATATGGTTGAGATGGCATTCAGGGCATATGACCCGTGCCTTGCGTGTGCCACGCACTCACTTCCAGGAGAAACCCCGCTTGAAGTGAGTATTCGGGGCAATTCAGGGGATATCCTGAAAACACTCAGAAAGTAACTGATCAAGTGAGCATAACACTTTTCTTTTTCGTAATACTTCGCGTATGAGAGGAATCATTAAGTGATATGCTCACTTATCTCTAACAATTATGTCTGACACGCTGATATTCGGTCTTGGTAATCCTATCCTTTCTGATGACAGAGTAGGACTCTGGGTAGCGGAGAAACTGAGTGAAAGACTTCCTGAAATAGATGTCATTCAAGCTGCTGTTGCGGGTATTTCCATCCTTGATGAAGTGCAGGGGTACAAGAAAGTAGTCTTCATAGACTCGATAATAACCGAAGATGGAATACCCGGAGAACTTCACAAATTCACACTGGATGATCTCGGTCCGGCCATCGCTTCTATCTCTCACCACGGAACCGGGCTCGCGTCCACATTCGCGACCGGCAGAGAAATGGGCTATGATCTTCCCGAAATAGTTGAGATATATGCTGTTGAAATATCCAACAATACAGACTTCAGTGAGGAATTTACCCCTGAAGTCGCGGAGAACCTGCCTTCTATCATCGAAAGAATTATCAAAGAATCATTCAGTAATTAAATATCGAACTCACTTAAGTCAGGCTCCCACCACGGGAGACAGTTGCTGTCCCCATTAGAAACTTATGTAAGTATATTATCCGGATTGAATGATGATCTTAAGGAAACAAAAACCAAAACGGAGGTATCAACTTGTCTATCAGCCGTGAAGATGCTCTCGAGTATCACAGTAAGGGTAAGCCAGGTAA
This sequence comes from Candidatus Fermentibacterota bacterium, assembly GCA_030607835.1. Classification (GTDB taxonomy): domain Bacteria; phylum Fermentibacterota; class Fermentibacteria; order Fermentibacterales; family JCC-6; genus Aegiribacteria. Next base: position 4,061 of record JAUWJE010000174.1, read on the forward strand.
AATTGAAGTTATTTCCACGAAGCGCTGCAGGACACAGCGTGACCTTTCTATGGCATACACACCCGGAGTCGCAATTCCGTGCAAGGAAATTGAAAAAGACTATTCAAATATCTATAAATACACAGCCAAGGGGAATCTTGTTGCCGTCATTTCCAACGGAACAGCTGTACTTGGTCTCGGCGACATCGGCGCAGGTGCCGGAAAACCTGTTATGGAAGGTAAGGGAGTTCTTTTCAAACGATTCGCAGACATAGACGTGTTTGACATAGAGATTGACTCAAAAGACACAGACGAAATTATCCGCGCAGTTGAAATGATGGAACCGACTTTCGGCGGAATTAATCTCGAAGATATCGCTGCTCCGGAGTGTTTTATCATTGAGGAAGAACTCAAGAAGAGAATGAACATCCCTGTATTTCATGACGATCAGCATGGCACCGCTATCATATCCGGTGCAGCTCTTCTGAACGCATTGGAATTGAACGGAAAGAAAATTGAGGACATCAGACTTGTTGTAAGCGGTGCAGGTGCTTCCGCGATAGCCTGCACAAAGTACTATATCAGTCTTGGTGTTAAACCCGAAAATGTATTCCTGTGCGACAGCAGGGGCGTGATCTACAAAGGCCGTAAAGAGGGACTAAACGAGTACAAGGAACAGTTTGCTGTAGAAACTGACCGGCGGACGCTTGAGGAGGCTATGGAAGGCGCAGATGTTTTTCTCGGGCTATCTGTAGCAAATCTCGTTTCCCAGGACATGGTTCGGAGC
>JAUWJE010000170.1 GCA_030607835.1 Candidatus Fermentibacterota bacterium
ATCTTGCGGATTTTGCTGATTCAAATCCCATGGAGGTTTCAGGCGGCATGCAGAAACGGGCAGGACTTGCCCGTGCCATGGCGCTGGATCCAGAAGTGCTATTTTTCGATGAACCATCAGCAGGTCTTGATCCGGTAACTTCTGTCAATCTGGACAATCTGATAAAAAGCATCAATAAATCTCTGGGTACAACAATCGTTATAGTTACTCATGAACTTCCGAGTATATTTGCTATCTCTGACAGGGTTGTTATGCTTGACGCTGAAGAACACACTATTATTGCTGAGGGCACCGCGATGGATCTGAAGGAAAATTCGACTGACAGCCGGGTTCGTGCCTTCTTTAGAAGAGAAGATTTAACTGAGATGAAGGAAAACTGAATAATGGCACTGACTGCTAACAAGTACAGGCTGGGAGTGTTCTTCTCTGTAAGTGTTGTTATTTTTGTTGTTATCATTGTCTGGCTTGGTGGTGGATTCAGGGAAAAGCATACAAATACTTATGTGTGTTATTTCAGCTGGTCGGTCCAGGGGCTTAATCAGGGTACTAACGTGATGTACAACGGTGTTCCGGTTGGACGGATCTCAGGCATAGATATAGCTCCTGATGGAAGACTTGTTGAAGTTCTGATGGAGATCAGCTCCGATTTTACTGTTGATTCCCAGATTGTAGCGACTATGCAGCTGACAGGCATAACCGGATTGAGCGTCATCAACCTGAGACCGGACTCAACCCGGATCCATGTGACACCGCATTACAGTTTTGATGTAGACTATACAGAAATCCCCGTTGTCGAGGGTGCGTTGCAGAGTATCGCATCCATGCTGACCAGGATGACCGAAATTATCAACGAAATCGATTTTAAGAGAATGAGTGATCTATCTACGCAGCATCGGGAGAATATCAACAAGATTCTGGACAGCGACATGATTGAGAAAATTGAGCTTTCGATCCTCAGTAACTCCGCTAATCTTGATACACTTCTGGTCACGTATACAAGACTTGGAGAGAATATAGACAGCCTTGTACTGACTCTGGATACGATGGCACCTGATCTAGCTGTTGATGTAAATGCTCTGGTCGAAGAACTCCGGGGGCTGTCAGAACCATTGAAGGTGTTTGTTCAGAAGTTGGATGAAATGCTTGTAGAGAGTACAAATATGTTTGATAATCTGTCCGCTTTGCTTGAAGCGCTCAGGAATGATCCCGCGGGATTGTTTATCCAGACAACAGGAGAGGGGGTCTGGCGGTGATACCCAAACCAGTACAGTTTCTGACTATACTAATTTTACTTGCTTCCATGGCTTGTATTACAGTAAACGTTCCCATTGGTGGCGATCCAACATCAGCAGCCACTGTATGGACTGTTGATCCCGAACATCGGGAATCGTGGAGTGTTTCTTCCAATTACATCATTCAGGTAAAGGATTTTTCAGCTTCACAGACACTTCAGAGAGTCGAGATGATCGTGCTGGCCGAAGATGGAACTCTTAACAGAGCATCCACCGATGTCTGGAGCAGCCGCCCTATGGAGCTTCTGCCTGATCTTCTCGTGCGGGACATGGTTTCCAGTGGTGCGTGGGGTGCGGTTCTCAGGAAGGCAACAATGCTGAGGGAGGACCTGATTGTTGAAGGTTTTGTCCGTGAGTGCGGAGGCAGGATTGTTGAAGATGGCTGGGAAGCCGTGATTGATATAGATGTGACCGTTCTTGATGGATATTCATTCGATCTTATTTTCCAGAAAAACTACAACTTCCACTGGGTGCTCTCTGAGCCAAGCTACAGGGAACTCGCTGAAGCCATGTCTATTCTCATTGGAATTTGGAGTGAAGAAGTAACCGGGGATATCTGGTCATCCATGCTTCCAATACGCTGAGAAGCCCTTTCAACATGTTAGAACATTGCGTGACCTGCACTCTGTTGCGTGTCACGTTCTGCGCCATCCCGGGAATTTGCGGGTTACAATAGATACGGATTATTATTGGATTTACTGAATGACGGAGGAGCGATGGGACTGTTCAGCAAGAAGAAAAAGAAAATGGATTCAGCAGAAAACGTTGCAAGGGCACGCGCCAGGGCCACCGCACCCGCGAGTGATGATCTGAACAACTACATCATTGTAATTCTTGACAGCTGTCGATACGATACATTTATGGAAGCCGAGCCCAGAACGATAATGAAACTTGGCAAACCCGAGGAACGATACTCATACGTTTCCTGGACCGCTCCATCACATTACAATCTTCTAATGGGGTTGATGCCTCATACAAGCCCTAAGAACGTCTTCGCGTCTGAATACTACAAAAAGGACTTTCTGAAATTCAATGAGAGCCTTGGGGCTGAAGGAGTCGAGTTCAAAAGCCTGGTTCCCCGCCTTTATCTTCCCGATTATCTGAGAAGAACTCTTGGTTATATAACAAGAGCGATGGTTTCCCTTCCCGTACTCAACAGTCATACTCCTGTGAACTATGGATTCGACTCATGGAAACTCATGCCGGATCATAACGATATGGCTGCAATGCTCGATGAGATGACCTTCTCACCAAACCGACCCACATTCTACCTTCTGAATGTAGGGGAAACACATTACCCATATGCTCTCCCATCTGAGCCGCAGGATAAATGGCCCAGAATAAGTGGAGTCCATGGTGTTTTCAAACACCTGGACGAACAAGTGGTGGGAGGCAGGCTGATTACAGACAAGGATGCTCCGAGGTTCTTTGATCAGAAACAGCTTGATAAATTGCGGGAGAGACAGGTTGAAACAGTGCGTTATCTTGATACAGTCTTTGAAAAATTATTCGATATTGTGCCGAAAAACACTTACATAACAGTAACTTCCGATCACGGGGAACTTTTTGGTGAAGAGGGGTATTTTGGGCACGGTCCCATTTTCCATGAGAAGGTGTTTCAGGTTCCATTTCTTGAGGGTAAGATTCGTTGATTGTTGTGATAAAAGTAATTGAAAAGGAGTGAGAATGTCCGAGCGTCGAGAAAACTGAAGTTTAAAACTGAAACAAAAAAGATTCTGGATATTGTTATCAACAGTCTGTATTCACATCCTGACATATTCCTGCGTGAACTTATTTCAAACTCATCCGATGCCCTTGATAAGCTTCGCTTCTCGATGCTTACCTCACCTGAACTCGCATCTGACAGAGAGCTCAGGATTGACATTATTCCTGATAAGGACAGGAGAACACTGACTGTTCGTGATAATGGAATAGGCATGACCGATGATGAAATGGCAACGGAACTGGGAACAATTGCCCATTCCGGATCAAGGGGTTTTCTTGAAACCTTAAGCATGGCTGATAATGAGAAGACCCCTGAACTCATAGGACAGTTCGGAGTAGGTTTTTATTCTACTTTCATGGTGGCGGATAAAGTGGAAGTGTTGTCCCGGAAAAGCGGGAGCGATGAGCCAGGGCAAAGATGGTCCTCAACTGGTCATGATACGTTCAGCCTCAAGCAGGAGGACGATATCCCGGAGGGCACCAGTGTCATCCTTCATCTTAAGGAGGATATGAGCGAGTACCTTGACAGCTACAGGCTGAGGGAACTGGTTCGCAAATACTCAGATTTCATCTCCTATCCGGTCTATATCGAGACTGGTGAAGAGGAGGAGAAGGAGAAGGAAAAGCCGGTTAATACTCAGAAACCAATCTGGACGCGCTCTGAGGATGAAGTAACAGACGAGGAGTACAATGAGTTCTACAGTCATCTGAGCTTTGATATCCAGAAACCTCTCTCAAGGCTTGTATTTCATGCCGAGGGTACTACTGAATTCCACTCTCTGCTATTCCTGCCCTCCACTCGAACAATGGAGATGCTGATGCCGGATTTCAAGACCGGTGTCCGGCTCTATGTGAAAAAGGTAATGATCATGGAAGAGGCAGAGGAGCTTCTTCCAAGGTACCTGCGTTTCATTAAGGGTGTTGTCGAATCCGGTGATCTGCCTCTCAATATTTCGAGGGAAACACTCCAGGAAAACCGGACTGTAAGGATTATCAGAAAGGCACTTACGGGAAAGGTACTCACCTGGTTTTCGGATATGCTGGAGAATGAGCCCGAGTTATACGGAAAATTCTTCATGAATTTCGGTGATCTTCTCAAGGAAGGTATCTATTCTGACATTCAGCATCGCGAAAAACTGGCTGACCTCCTGATGGTTTGGACTTCCAGGAGCGGAAACGAGCAGAAGAGTCTCAGGAAGATTGTGGAAGACCTTCCTGAAGACGTCGATCGTATCTTCTATATAACCGGAACCGACCGGAAAGAACTGGCTTCCTCTCCCTACCTCGAATCCGTGGGTAAGGCCGATGTTGAGGTTCTGCTGTTCGACAGTCCCGTTGATGAGTTCATGCTTCAATCGCTTGGGGAGTATAAGGGAAAGAAGCTTGTATCTCTACTCAGGGAAGTTGATGTTGAGGATCTGACAGAAGTGGAGAAGGCGGAGAAGAAGAACGCTGAGGAAACCTATGCAGGACTGCTGGAATACATCAAAGATCAGCTTGGTGACAGGGTTGAAGCCGTTCGTTTCTCACCCAGATTGAAAGACAGTCCCTGTATACTGGTCAGTGACAGGAACGATCCTGGTGAAATGTTCAGACAGATGATGAAAACCATGAATCAGGAAATACCTGAGGCGAAGAAAATTCTTGAACTGAATCCAGTCCATCCAGTGATTTCGATGCTGCAGGAACTGTACGATAAGGAAAGATCTGGTGATAAGCTGAAGAACTACGTGAACATTCTATTCGATCTTGGCCAGATAATGGCAGGAGGACGCCCAGGTGATCCGATTACTTTCGGCAAACGCATCACCGACCTCCTATCAGGGAAGTAGCACACTTCATCAACTTGTGATATGAAACAGGTGATTCGATAGCCTTCGGCTAAC
>JAUWJE010000120.1 GCA_030607835.1 Candidatus Fermentibacterota bacterium
CAAAGAGGCTTTTCGGACCCTCTCCGGTTCATTTCTCAGCAATCCCCTGTCAAGCATTGTATTCCGTCTCCCTTTTCATCTATATGGCATTATGCGAAAGTCAGAAATGTGGAACAAAAACCAGTAATCCCACCGCGAGAGCACCCGCTGCGGCAAGAAGAACCGCTCCGGCAGCAAGGTCTTTGGCTTTCTGAACACTGTCATGCCATTCAGGTGCTGTATGATCCGCCAGGAATTCCAGAGCGCTGTTCATCGCCTCGGCGGAAAGCACCATTGCAACGGCAAGAGCAATGAGTGCCCATTCAAGGAGATTCAGTCCGACAGTAAACCCGAGGATAAGGACAACTATGAGAGCGAAAACATGAATCCTCGCGTTCATCTGCGTTTTAAGCAGAGTGCCGATACCTCTGACAGCGAACTTGAAGCTCCTGAATCTCTTTTTCATATCAGAAATATACTCCAAAACCGTTGGAAGTACTCCAGTGAACCATAAGTGCAGGTTGCAGCCCCGGGTCGTCCGGATTATCCTCGTTATGAGCTTTGGTTACAGCAAGCCCTGCAGCAATACCGATAGCTACCCCAGCGATAACATCAGAGGGGTAATGCTTTCTCAGTGTAATCCGCGACAGAGCTGTGAATCCGGCGATTACTACTGCTGGAATACCTGCTTCCGGACCGTATCTGTCCCAGATGATGAAAGCAGAACAGGCAGTCCCGGCCGAGTGTCCGGAAGGAAAACTTCTGGAATTACTACCATCAGGACGTTCTCGTCCGGTTCCCAGCTTAAGGATACCTGTAATACCATAGGTAATGAGCAGACCCTCTGTAAGTATCTGGCCTGTTTCCTCGGTATTTTCGGAACCGGAGGCAGCTGATCCAGCCCATAGAATGGATGTGCAGGCGAGAAGAGGCAGGCCAAAAGCAACATCACAGCCTTTCGAGCAATCCTCGAGAAAGCCGTCACCCATAAATCCCCTGTAGCCTTCATTGTTTTCAAGAAAAGAAGCCCCTGCGGCGACAGTTCCTCCGGCTGCAAAGGTGATAAGTGGACCTGTGGAAAACAAATTATGTATACCTCTGCGCATGAAATGAGGAAAATCATCACCTGCGGCGTTCGAAAACATCATGAACATCAGAGAGATCAATAGAATCGATCCGGAGGAGATTCTATTCCTTTCCAGCGTAGAACTCCTTCACGGAATCCACAACTTCGTTCAATTCAGCTTCGGTCAGCTCACCAAAGACAGGAAGAGAGATAACCTCCCTGGATGCATTCTCCGAAACGGGGAAATCACCTTCTTTGTACCCCAGACACTCAAAGCATTCCTGAAGGTGAAGAGGAAGCGGATAATAGACAGCACAGCCGATTCCACGTTTGCGAAGCCAGGCAAGAAGCTCATCTCGGTTTTCAGCCTTTAAGGTGTACTGATTGTATACAGACCAGGCGTTTTTCCTTATGACGGGAGTTTTTACCTGCTTCACGCTCCTAAAAGCGCTCTTGTAGAATTTCGCGTTTTTTCTGCGTCCCTTATGCCATTTTTCAAGATGGGACAGTTTTATCCTGAGAAATCCCGCCTGCAGAGCATCCAGCCGGGAATTGAAGCCCACTTCCTTATGAATGTATCCCTGCCCACCATGTTCTCTGAGTCTGACAATTCTCTCTGCGGTCTCCCGGTCACTGGTTGTTACCATCCCTCCGTCTCCGAGAGCGCCAAGATTTTTTGAGGGGAAGAAGCTGAAGCAGCCCGCTACTCCAAAAGAGCCTGCCTTCTTTTCCTCCCATTTTGCGCCGACTGCCTGTGCGGCATCCTCGACAACGGGGATCTGCCACTCGTTGCAGATAGTCATAATCCTGTCCATTTCAGCCATCTGACCGAACAGATGCACAGGCATTACCGCTGCCACTCGAGTGCCGCTTCTCTTATCAATGACTCCTCTGTTCGTTACAGCGCAGTTATTTCTCAACCAGTCAGACAGGAGATCAGGATCCATGTTGAAAGTGTCGGGAAGGATGTCAACAAATTGCGGAATGCCGCCAGCACGGACAATAGCTCCCGCAGTCGCGAAGAAAGTGAAAGGAGTAGTTATTACATATTCCCCCGGTTTTACACCCGCAGCCATGAGCGCGAGAATAAGAGCGTCAGTACCGGAAGCACATCCAACCGCGATTTCTGTTCCGCAGTATTTCGAGAATTCCCCTTCAAGGGCTTCCAGTTCAGGACCTTTAATGAATGCTGAAGTTTCCAGCGCTTTATCGAAAACCTTTCGGAGATCATCAAACAGAGGTCTGTGCTGTCTGTTTATGTCTAACAGAGGAACTGCCATTATTATATCCTTTCGAACGTAAAGTGTTGTTTTGCGGGTTCAGTGAGCTCCTGCCCCGGTCAGAACTACTTTCAGGGTTCTGGCGAGTATTTCCAGGTCGAGAAAGATAGACTGGTTCTCAATATAGAAAAAATCATACTTAAGTTTGCTTGCCACGCTTTCCAGATCGGTATCATATTCGAGCTTGACCTGCGCCCATCCCGTTAGACCCGGTTTGATTGTAAGCCGTTTCTGGTAAAACGGATACACTATTCTGAGTTCTTCAACGAAAGCTGGTCTTTCAGGACGAGGTCCGACAATTGACATTTCACCTAAAACTACATTTAGCAGTTGAGGAAACTCATCGATCCTTGATCTGCGTAGAAGACGGCCTATTGAAGTAATTCTCTTATCTTCTCTATCGGCCCAGACAGGACCGCTGTGCTTCTCGGCGTCATGAATCATGCTCCGGAACTTGAAAAGCTTGAAAATCCTGCCGCCTTTACCCACTCTTCTCTGTCGATAGAAAACAGGTCCTCTGGAATCAATCTTGATGGCTATTCCTATCAGGATCCAGAAAGGGAGCCCGACAAGAAGTACTATAACGCTGATGAAGTAATCCATGAACAGTTTAACAAGCCTCTGCCAGAAACTCAATCTTTCCGGAAAGATCTCCATGAAAGGCTGCCCCATTATCTGAGTGCTGTGAACGTGCCCTGCAACAATGTCAAAAAGATCGGGCACAACTTTTACTCTGATACCCGCACCGGCTGCCGGCAGAAGAAGTGATAGAATGTCATCATGAAAATTGGATGCAATAGTCACAAGGAGTTCCTGAACATTACACTCCCTCAGGATTTTCGGAAGATCCATTACAGTGCCTAGAATCTGTTCTTCCGAAACGGTCTGTTCGATACTGCTTTTCTCCGGATCAACAAAACCGACAACATTGTACCCGAGAGCAATGTTCTCTTCAAGGTACTGCTCCAGGTAAGAGGCGGATATTCCGGTTCCTATAATTGCCGCATTGCGCCTGAGAATACCTTTCTTTGCCAGTTTTCTCTCTATCAGGCGCACAGATCCTCTGGCAGTGAATACAAGTAGAATCAGAAGGACGTAGTAAAAAACAATAATCCATCTCCCAATCGATGCAGAAGGTGAGATGAGGAAAGCACTGAAAAATAGAATTATGAAGCCGGTTGTAACAGGTTTCATGACCAGCTTGAGTTCGTCCGCCCAGCTCATGTCCCAGTGGAGTCCATAGGATCCGGATGCGACGAACATAAGCCACCAGAACGGAATGGATGCTATTCCGCCAGCGAACATAACATGACCGGACATGGGAACGATCTCCTCGAAAAGACCCGAGTCGAACTTGATCCAGGCTGCGAATATGAGGGCTATGAACACAGCAATCGCGTCAAAACTCATCCTGAGCAGCATAACCTGCTTTTTCAGTTGTCTTCCTCCATGGTTTTCCTTTCCCATATCTCTACGGGATTACCTGTCAGGGTTCTGAATATACCATCAATTGAGGCAAAGTTCATAAGCCAGAAGTAGTAAGGGAAAAGAAGCCTCGACGGCAACCTGTTTCTCAGGAATAATCCGGCAACCGCAAGAAGGTGGAAAGAGCACATCAGAAGAAAGATAGTCGTGTAAACGGGAGAACCAGCCAGAATGCCTGATAGAACAGTCGCGCAGAGAATGAGAACACCGGAGAACCATCTCAGCATTTTATGAACAAGTAGCTGGAGGAAGAGAAAAAAATTCCCCTTCTTCAGGGCTTTTCCCATCAGGAGAACACAGCTGGTAAGCATCCAGCTGACGATTCTCACCATTCTGCGGTACTGACTGGAATCGTCAGGAGAGGGCTCCACAGCGATGGCACATTCATTGAATACGCATGAGTATCCCTGAATCCTTGTCATGACCGCGAGTTCGAAATCATCCGCTCGATTGGGAGCTGCAGGCATAAAGAGTTTTCTTCTCAGTGAAAAGATCGCGCCCGTTGCACCCAGCACGACACCGAGTCTTGAGCAGAGCTTCTTGATGGTTTTCTCATATTTCCAGTAAGCACTTTCGCAGGTAGTTCCTTCCAGGCTGTTCATTCTCGATCCGTCAACGCATCCTATTCCTGGATTACTGTAAGGCAGGACAAGCTCCCTCACCGCATCCACCGCAAACACAGTATCCGCATCTGTGAAGACAATGATATCGCTGTTTGAAAGCTTCAGCAGCTCCTGTATTATCAGAGACTTCCCCATTCTCTCCGGGCTGCGGTAAAGAACGACGCCATGGATCGCGAAGGTCTTAACGATTTCGTCAGTTTCGTCATCAGAAGAGTCGGACCCTATCAGTATTTCCAACCTGCCTGGATAATTCTGGTTAAGAAGGTTTTCTATTCTGCGGGCAATGACATTTTCTTCGTTTCTCGCTGCAACCAGAACACTTACTGAAGGCCAGTCCGATGGTTCAATCCAGGGTGTATTTTTTCTGAACAAAGCTAACAGGCACAGAAAAAGAGGATAGATGAACCATGAAACTGAAGATAGACCAAGAACGATCCAGAAATAAGCTGGATTCATACTCTTTTCTCTTTCTGCTTACTGGAAATTTTCCCTCTGAAAAGGTGCTTTCGGAAAGTAGTAAAAGCTCTGAAAGTGCGCCTTCCTTCTGTAAAAGGATGCCTGATGCTTTGCCAGGCCTTGTATGTTAAATAGGAGGGTCGAAGATAGAAGCGCTTTCTGGCATTATCGCACCACTCGACCAGTTTGTATGATGGTAGATCCGGCAGATTTACAACACAGTCATGCAGCCCTTCGGAAGTGACCCATCTGTCAAAACAACCCGTTCTCAGATAGCCGTGTTCCCTATATTCACGATAGAGCTCTGTACCCGGGTACGCCATCACAGGAAAGAACTGAGCTGTGTCAGGTGCGAGTTTGACGGCCATGCTGAAAGTGTTCTTCAGAGTAACAGAAGTCTCTCCTGGATTACCTGCCATGAAGCATCCATGGACGAGGAGCTTTGCTCTGTGTGCCCTGTTTGCGAACTCCATGTTCTGCTCAACTGTAGTTCCCTTCGACACACCATTAAGTATTTCCTGAGAACCGGATTCGTAACCGACTATGATCAGCCTGCATCCTGCGGCTTTCATCTTTCTCATTGCCTCGTATGAAAGGTTCGCGCGCACATTGGCCGACCAGGGAATTCTGTTGCCGGTCCTGATCAGAGCTCCTGAAACCTCCTCGACTCTTTCATTATTTATCGAAAACGTATCATCCTCTATAACTATTTCCTGAATCCTGGGAAAATATTCACCGAATAGATCAAACTCCTCTGAGACATTGTTCGGTGATCGAACTCTGTATTTCCCCCTGTGCATCACCTGGGGCCAGACACAAAAAGAGCATTTGTAGGGACAGCCTCTGCTAGTAATAGTCATTACACTGGGAAATCTCGCAGCTGCGAAGAAATAGTTTTCCGGCACAAGATGCTTCCTGTAGACATCCGCGAGAAAAGGAAGGGAATCGAGATTCTCGATCATCTCCCTCAAGCCTGTATTGACGATCTGTCCATCAATGGAAAGAACCAGTCCTGAAACATCGGAGAGATCTCCGTTCCGCTGCAGCTGATCAGCCACAGCAACCAGTGTCGCGTCGTACTCTCCAACAGCTACTCCGGCCAGGGAAGGCGCCAGGCTGAGACTCTGTTCAGGAAGAGCGCTTACATGAGTCCCAACCAGCAGCACTGCAGCAGATGGAAGAGCTTTCTTCACCATTGAAGCGATTCTAAGGTCGCTGTAGATGGAAGGAGTTGAAGTATCAATCACGATCAGTCCCGGATCATACTCTTTAATTCTCAGGAGGAGGTCATCCTCGGAAATTCCCTCCGCAGGGCAGTCAAGGAACAGCGCTGCATGTCCGGCGAGCTCCAGTGCTCCAACGCCATACGCCAGCCAGAAGGGCCAGTAGAGAGTTCCACTCTTGTTAATCGCGGGAGAGCGGGATGTTCTTGAGAACCTTCCATTCATGAAAGGTGGATTTACAACAGC
>JAUWJE010000131.1 GCA_030607835.1 Candidatus Fermentibacterota bacterium
TATTCACTCTATGGTGCTTGGCATTGAAGGATTGTTCTGTTTCTGAAAGGCTTGTTTCGCGCTTCTTCAGAGCTTTTTCCGTATTCTCAAGTTTTTCCCTGAGAATTCCGAATCGTTCTTTTTCACCTGAGATCTTGCTTTCTCTTCTATCAAGATCGATTCTTCTCTCCTGGTATTCCTCCAGTGCATCGACTCTCTCTCTGGAAATCGTGCTGCGACCCTCCAGAAGAGCTTCACGCTTCAGCGCTTCACTTTCACGCTTTGCATCGGAAATTATTCTATCAGCTTCTGCTTCAGCACCCTTTATCTCTCTTGATATAAGTAATTTATGCAGAATAAAGCCAAGTGCAAATGTTACGACAGCGATTACCGCAGGTATTATCATGTTCATGGTAAGCTCCTGTTCAGGCGCAGATGTGCATTTATATAAAACGGAACAGGATGCAGTAATGAATAACCGGAACCGAAACTACCCCTGCGCAGAGCGTCGGCACATCCTTTCCGTGTCCTTGGGCGTACTACCGCAACAAGTATTGGACTTTATCGCGATAGACTGGATGTGCTGTTCTGCTGGAGAGCCGGGGTTTCTTCTAAAGATGAAGCATCTGAAGCAACAGAGGAGGACGATACGGAAGGATGAGATGACTCGGTAAGTACCTGTTCAATGCGATCCGCGAGCCTGGTCAGCTCATTGCTGTTACTCTCTTCCATTTCTCCGTATTGATCTCTCTTCTGAAAAAGTTCATCGGCTATATTGAGTGCGGCAAAAATCGCCACCTTGGCTGTGGAAGCCAGAGTGGCGTTATCAGTCATTTGCCGCATTTTCATATCAACGTAATGAGCAATTTCCGCGATGTAGGACGGTGAACCAGCTCCCCGGATTGTGTATTCCCGTCCGAAGATATTTACGCGGGTTACCTCCGTCCGGTTGCTCATTTATACCTCTAACTTATTTGCTTGTATTTCAATGCTTTCCAGCTTACCCAGCACACCTGTGAGCCTGCGCTTGATCTCCTGCCTTTCTCGCAGAAGTCTGGCGCTATGAATCCTGAGTATATTGTAACCCTCAGAATTCATCGTGTCCACACTGTTCTCAAGTCTGGACTCAAGGTCGTTGATCCGTGCCGACAATTCGTCACGTTGAGTCTGTAATGACCTTACCCTGACTATCAGTCTATTAATCGCTTCGGTCAACCTCTCGAGATCTTCCGACTGGGACACGTATCATCCCCTCTCAATCAGAGAGCGGCTTTGGCTATTTCTACAACCTTCGCAAATGCTTCCGGGTTCCGTACGGCCAGATCCGCTAATATTTTTCTATCCAGCTTAATTCCCGCTCCGTTGATACCAGCTATTAACTTGCTGTAGGTGATGCCATGCTCACGCGAAGCAGCATTTATGCGGGTTATCCAGAGTGCCCGGAAATCACGTTTTTTGTTTCTTCGGTCACGGTATTGATACTCCAGAGCCTTCTTTCTGGCTTCATTAGCAACAGTGTACAGTTTCCTTCTTCCGCCAAAATATCCTTTGGCTGCCTGAAGTCTCTTCTTGTGACGCTTCTTTCGAACAACAGCACTTTTTACTCTGCTCATTTTCTTTCTCCGTGATTACTAAGGCAGAAGTTTTCTAAGTCGCTTTGTATCAGGTTTGGACGCAATGCCGTCCTTACGCAGATTTCTCTTCCGCTTAGCGCTCTTCTTAGTTTTAATATGATCGGCAAATGGACTCGTTATTTTGAACTTGCCTTTCGCCGTTTTTCGGAACCTTCTGGCGGCGCCTTTATGGGTTTTCATCTTTGGCATTTCGACTCCCCGCTAGTTCCTCTCCTTCAGAGGAGAAATAATCATTGTCATCTGTCGTCCCTCCATGGCAGGTTTCCTCTCTATACGGCCAAGATCATTCAGATCTGCAGCCAGTCGGTCGAGAAGTTCGTAACCCTGCTCCTTATAGGAGAGCTGACGTCCGCGAAACACCACTGTTGCCTTCACCTTATGTCTGGATTCCAGAAATTCACGTGCGTGTTTCATCTTGAAATTGTAATCGTGCTCTTCAGTGTTTGGTCTGAATTTAACTTCCTTCAGACCTCCAGTATTCTGTTTCTTCCTTGCTTCTCTTTCTTTTCTATTCATGCGATACCGGAACTTCCCGTAGTCGACTATGCTGACTACAGGCGGGTCTGCCCCCGGTGAAATCTCAACAAGATCCAAGCCTGCTTCCGCGGCCATGTCAAGTGCTTCCTGAATGCTCATAGTACCGACATGGTCTCCATTTTCATCGAGTACTCTTACTCGAGGGGCTCGAATCTCTCCATTCACCCTAATCTGTTCCTTATTGCTAATAGATATACCTCCTGTTCAGGGCAGTTCCGGTCGTTTGCATCCAGCCAAAACTATATCCAGCGCTTCGCTTATTTCCATGGTTCCTCTGTCACCTTCACGGTGAATGCGCAGAGCTACCCTGTCTGATTGCATTTCACGTTCACCGATAATAAACATGAATGGAACCTTGCCAGTTTCTGCATCTCTAATGCGATAACCTATTGTCTCGCTTCTACTGTCAATTCTGCAGCGAAGACCCACCCGCTCAAGTACATCCGCGATTTCTGCGGCCTTCTCATGCTGATCTGACGTAATAGGTAAGATAACAATCTGATCGGGAGCAAGCCAGCCCGGAAGGTTGCCGGCGTAATGTTCGATTAAATTGCCAATAAATCTTTCAACAGATCCGAATAAAGCCCTATGAACCATATATACCCTGTGTTCCTGTCCGTCATCTCCCACATAAGTGAGATTGAAGCGATCAGGAATATTAAAGTCAAACTGGATTGTAGGACCCTGCCAGAATCTTCCAAGCGCGTCTTTCATCTTGATATCTATCTTGGGTCCGTAGAAAACCGCTTCTCCCGCAACGGTTCTGTAATCCTCACCCATCTCATCAAGTGCCTTGGCCAGGGCGGATTCGACTTTATTCCACTCCTCCGGCTCACCGGCGTAATGATCTGGGTCTTCAGGATCCATAAGTGATAGCTCTATTTTGTACCCGAAATCGAAGATCTTCAGGAAATAGAGAGCGAATCTTACAACCTTCTGGATCTCTTCGACCATCTGATCCTCTGTACAGAAGATATGACCGTCGTCTACAGTGAATCCGCGAACCCGCATGAGTCCGTGAAGTACGCCGCTCTTTTCGTACCTGTATACCATACCGAGTTCAGCAAGACGCATGGGAAGCTCACGGTATGATCTCTTACTGCTTTTGAATATGATGATATGGCCAGGGCAATTCATCGGCTTCAAGGCATACTCGCCCTTGTCCACATCAAGGAAGTACATGTTCTCCCGGTAGTAATCGTAATGCCCGGAGGTTTTCCAGAGTTCAACAGGAGCAATATGAGGAGTATTGACAAGCTGGTATCCGGCTTTAGCATGAGCCTTCTTCCAGTGGTTTTCAAGCTCCTCCCGTACGATTGTTCCCGCTGGCAGCCAGTAGACCATACCGGGACCGCCATCACCACCTATAATGAACAGCCCGAGTTCCGGACCAAGCTTTCTATGATCCCTCTTCTTTGCCTCCTCAAGCATTTCAAGGTGTGCCTTGAGATTCTTCGAAGAGTCAAAAACAGATCCATAGATGCGGGTCAGCATCTCATTCTTCTCATCACCGCGCCAGTAAGCACCGGCTACACTGAGAAGCTCAAAATGCTTCAACGCCTTTGTGGAAGGAACATGAGGGCCGCGGCAAAGATCAATGAAATCTCCATGAGAATAAACGGATATCTCTTCACCAAGATCTCGAAGTTCTTCAAGCAGTTCCAGCTTGTACTCTTCTCCTCTTTCACTGAAGAGTTTGTAAGCATCCTCGAAGCTCATTTTCCTTCTTATGAATGGAAGATCTTCCTTAATCTGTTTCTTCATCTCATCAGAAATCGCATCAAATGCTGAGATGCCGGAGAACTCATGTATATCCATGTCGTAGTAGAATCCGTTCTCAATGGACGGGCCTATACCGAGTTTCGTACCCGGAAACAGCTTTTGAACCGCTCCGGCGAGAAGATGAGCGCAACTGTGCCTTAGAACTTTCTTTCCTTCTTCATCCCGGAATGTGAGAATCTCAATCCTGCCGTCTGACGGCAACGGAGTGTTCAGGTCAAGTAGTTCGCCTTCAAATCGAACAAGCAGAGCATTCCTTGCAAGACCTGGAGAAACTGATTCTGCAACATCAAGACCGGTAGTGCCGGCCTCAAATTCTTTTACACTGCTGTCTGGGAAAATAATACGCATGGTCCCGGCAACCTCCTTCCGGTCAAATTCTCAACTTAATAAAAATGGTGGGCGATACTGGACTTGAACCAGTGACCTCTTGCATGTCAAGCAAGCACTCTAGCCACCTGAGCTAATCGCCCACCGAATCACAATTATGTGGCACGAAGGATATATGCAAACTTCGTAATCGTCAAGGTTTGGAATCTTTTCGGCAGGTCTTACCGGTGATTTCCGATCCGCTCTATAAGAATCCTGTTCAATCGATCGATGTTATCCTGGATTTTCTCTTGATCAGCACTCAGATTAACCCGCTCGAACTCATAACCGCCAAGCAGTTCAATCAATGCCGCCGCACAATGATATCTGTAGAGGTAATCAATGTCCTTCTTCAGAACCTGAAAAAGCATCCATCCGGCTTCTTCAAGCGAGGAACGCTCCGCTATCACGTACCAGATATTGTAATAGTTGCCGTACCTGCCCTGTCTGACATCATCGAGTAAACGCTCCGGGGGGATGGAATTCATCTCCTCCCGCTCGAGTTTACTGTACTCGTCCCACTTGTCCTTCCAGTGTACGGTTCTGTCGGTCAACGGCACACCTCTATTCTACTGTAATTCCAGGAATGGATCCGGTTATGAAACGGGGAACGTACCTGAGTCCGGTAGAGAGCTGCTGCCATGCACGATGGTTGTGCCAGCTTCACCTTCGAGAGCCTTAAGAATGTTACCCGGTGATGTAATCACAACCCTTTCACCACCGTGTTTCAGGAAACCAATGGAAGCCCGTATCTTGGGCAGCATCGAACCGGGGGCAAACTGATTTTCATGTACATGACGTTCCATTTCCTGAAGTGTCGCGATACGAATAGCAGTCTGATCAGGCTTTCCGAAGTTTATATATACATCCGGTACTGAAGTAGATATAACGTAGAGATCGGCTTCGAGACGTGTAGCGAGAAGCGCACTGACATGATCCTTGTCGATGACCGCGGGGACACCTCTGACTTTGTAACCCTCACGCACTACCGGAACTCCTCCACCCCCTGCGCAGATGACTATCTGTCCAGCATTCACAAGAGTTCTGATGGCTTCAAGTTCAAGGATCCTCCTTGGTTTGGGTGAGGACACTACCCTTCGCCATCCCCTTCCGGCATCCTCCTTCATGATCCAGCCATACTTATCGTGGACCTTTTCGGCTTCGCTTTTATTGTAGGAAGGTCCAACGGGTTTTGTGGGGTTCTCGAAAGCCGGATCATCAGGCGCGACAAGAACCTGAGTTATCAGTGCGGTGACTGGGATATCCAGATTCCTCTCCTCCAGCACATCTCCAAGAACCTGCTGCAGTAGGTAACCGATATAGCCCTGTGTAGCGGCAACATTGACATCCATGCCGTCAGGCGGAACGATCTTTGAGGCAAGAGTGTTCCTCAAAAGCTCAAAGCCCACCTGGGGCCCGTTGCCGTGAGTTATGACCACACCACCTCGAAGCTGGGCTATTGTGGCAATTTCCTCACAGACTTCGCGCGCGAGCGAATGGGTATCAAGGTTGCCATTCTTTCCACCCGGAGAAACCAGAGAGTTCCCTCCAAAAGCTATCACATTCATATAACTCAAACTAATCGCTTCTATTTAAACAGCCACCGGATTACACTTTCAACTCCCCCTCTAAAGCATCACAATAAATAACCCCAAAATAGTAATAAAGA
>JAUWJE010000284.1 GCA_030607835.1 Candidatus Fermentibacterota bacterium
CCATAAGCCCGGCTGCAAGAACTACAGTAACCCAGCCTGGCAGGAATTTTCTCATTATCCGTCTCCCCCGGGATTATTTCCTGAAAGTAGTCTTACAACACTGTCTTTAATAACTCGATCCTGAACTTCCGGTTCCAAAGAAGCATCAATAACCAGGTATCTGGCCTCCTCCTCCGCAAGTTTGAGATAGATCTGTCTTACGCGTCTGTGGAAGGAGATCTTCTCAAGTTCTATTCTGTCCTTCTCCCTCCCCTGTCTTCGCAGCCGCGCGAATCCTTCCTCAGGATCAAGATCAAGAAGAATCGTCAGATCCGGCACAAGACCACCTGTAGCAAGGCTGTCAGCATCCTTTACAGGTTTCTCCGGAAGGCCGCGACCCCCGATCTGATAAGCATAAGTGGCATCGGAATAACGTTCACAGACCACATTAATACCTTCCTGAAGCGCTGGTCTGATAAGGAGATCAACATTTGACGCCCTCGATGCAAGGTACAGCATCAGCTCGGTAAGAGGAGAGATAAGCAGTTCCGGGTCGAGGAGCAGCGAACGGATCCTCTCGGAGGCTGGCGGACCCCCCGGTTCCCGGGTATGAAGCACTGAAATACCGCTTTGCTCAAGGTTGCCAATAAGTTCCCGGCACCGGGTGGATTTACCGGCTCCCTCAACTCCCTCAAAAGTGATGAAGCTTCCACGGGAGCCGGTACTGATATCCTTCAAGATCTATTTCTTAGGCTTCTTTTCGGAAGCCGGTTTTTCCTGCTTCTCCTGGTGATACTGTTCAATATACTCCTCTGTCATCCTCCTGCACTGATCATCGTAATACTGCACAGGAGGTGTCTTGAAGAAGTAGGACGAGGGAGCTTCGATAGCCCCGGACAGACCGTTATCAAGCGCAAGTTTAGCGCACCTTACCGCATCCATAATCACGCCTGCTGAATTAGGGCTGTCAACCACATCCAGCTTGGCTTCGATTGTCCGCGGAACATCTCCGAAGCTGGTACCTTCCATGCGTATGTAGCACCATTTTCTGTCATCCAGCCATGGAATGTAATCACTGGGACCGATGTGTACGTTTCTTGGCTCAAGACCGCCGGGCAGCTGGGAAGTCACGGCGTTGGTTTTGGATATCTTCTTACTTTCAAGTCTTTCGCGTTCGAGCATATTAAGGAAATCGGTGTTTCCGCCTACATTCAGCTGGTAGGTTCGGTCAAGTCTTACTCCTCTGTCTTCGTACAGGCGGGTCATTACTCTGTGAAGTATTGTTGCGCCAACCTGGCTCTAGATATCATCACCGAAAACGGGAAGCCCGCGATCACGGAATCTTTTCTGCCAGTATGGTTCGCTTGCGATGAAAACCGGTATGGCATTCACGAATGCGCAGCCTGCATCAAGTATCTGTTCCACATACCACTTCGTTGCCTCTTCGCTGCCAACGGGAAGATAACTGACCACCACATCGGTTTTTGTCTCTTTGAGTATTCCGACTATATCGGAGGTTGGTCCGGGTGCCTTCTTGATGACTTCCTTGAGATACTTTCCAAGACCGTCGTGTGTCATGCCTCTGTGTACTTTGACTCCGAGCTTTGGTACGTCGCAGAGTTTTACCGTACAGTTCGGATCGGCAAAGATGGCTTCACTGAGATCTTTTCCAACCTTAGTAATATTGATATCGAAAGCAGCTGAAAATTCCACATCATTGATGTGATATCCTCCCAGATTTACATGCATCAAACCGGGAACCTTTTCGGTTTCCTTTGAATTCCTGTAGAACTCCACACCCTGGACAAGACTGCTGGCGCAGTTTCCCACACCGATTATCGCGACTCTCACTTTTTTTGACATTCATAGCCTCCCTGAATGGATAGAACGAATTTACTGACGGTTAATCGAGATTTCATTCCTTTTCCAGTGAAATCCCTCTACCATCCCTGAATACCTTAACGAACCGCTGCCCCGCAGTACACCATGCCCCCGCAGTAAGAGCGATCAGCGTAATTACCAGAGCCTGGGTACCCCACAATCCTGCGGCCACAAGACCGGCCATGAGCAGTACAAGCCTTTCCATCCGGGTGAACACACCCACGGAACAGGAAAGGTTAAGGCCTTCAGCCCTTGCCCTGATGTAGCTTACCATAAATGAGCCTCCTATTGCAGCCGGTACAAGGTAAACCAGGACATGGTGAGCTTCTCCAGCTTTTCCCGCAAGGAGTGCTCCGAAAATAAGAACTTCGCCGATGCGGTCACAGCATGAATCAAAAACCGCGCCAGCTTTGCTGGCCATGTTTTTTCTTCGCGCTATCTCACCATCAACAGCATCCAGAATGCTGCCAGCAATAAAAAACGCAACTCCGACGATGAACTTACCATCCCATATGAACCATGCCGCAACGGCTGTAACGAGAAGTCCCATTGTGGTTACTGAAAAGGGTCCCATGCCAATCGCTACCAACAG
>JAUWJE010000070.1 GCA_030607835.1 Candidatus Fermentibacterota bacterium
ATGAATACCGCTCTGTCAAATCCTGCCATACTGGCAACAGTATCCTCCAGATGATTGATGGTTGGATCTTCTCCGAAAACATCGTCACCAACCTCTGCTCTGGACATCGCGTTTCTCATAGCATGTGAAGGAGTACTGACAGTATCACTTCTCAGATCAACTTTTATCCTTGTCAATTGAGTTCAGACCCCCGCAATGGATTTGAGTAATTTCTCAGTGCTTCGGTGAGAATTCGCTCCATGATTTCAGATGATGTTTTTCCGGAAGCCTCCCAGAGTTTTGAAAACATGCTTATTTCAGTGAAACCAGGAATAGTATTTATCTCATTAAAATAAATCTCATCATCTCCAATCAGAAGGAAATCCGCTCTTGCAAAACCACTGCCTTCCAGCAAAGAGAATACTTTCTCTGCATATACTCTGATTTGATCTGATACCTTATCAGGTAATGGTGCCGGGATAATAAGTTTCGAATCAATGCAATCATATTTTGCAGTATAATCATACCATTCCAGACCTGGAATTATCTCACCTGGAACAGAAGATGAAACAGTACCGGATTCACTCAGAAGAGCGACTTCAATTTCCCTGACATTTGTCAGTCCATTCTCTACAAGAATCAGACTGTCATATCTAAAGGCAAGTGCGAATGCATCCTGAAGTTGTTCAGGTGTTTCAACTTTTGATATTCCAACACTGGAACCCATTCTAGCTGGTTTGACAAATAAAGGGTATCGAAGCGGCTCGAGTTCGTTCTGAGAAGGGGGTGAATTCAGCGAAAAACTCTTCCATGGAACAACTGGAATTCCTTCGGATGAAGCGAGTCTTTTAGTGGTGACTTTATTCATTGCAAGAGATGATGTCATGACAGAGGCACCAGTATAGGGCCAGCCTGCGATCTCGCATAATCCCTGAATTGTCCCATCTTCCCCCCACGGACCATGGAGCACGGGGAATACGAGATCAAACTCTATTTCTGTTTCATCAGTGAATAGTTTCCAGACAGGATGACCAGTATTGAGCGTTATCGTTGATTTGTCCAGAAACCATTGCCCTTTTCCGGATATTTCAACGGATATGATTTCATGTCCGGATTGTTCAAGAACGGAACGGACAAAAAATGCGGACTGTATGGATATATCCCGCTCTGCTGATCTTCCTCCGGAGAGAAGCAGTATTTTCATTTCTCGCCTCCTGCAGGTTGTAATCCGAAAAGGGTCTTGACCGGACCTTTCCGGTTGGTAGTTTATCCAGACGGTTGTTGAATGCTAATATACGATTACTTTTCATATCCGGCAGGTTATATTTCACTCTGCCGGGACTCCGGAGGTATGATGAAGATTCTCATTACGGGTGGAGCAGGTTTCATAGCTTCGAATGTTGCTGATTTCCTTATTGAAAAGAAACACGAAGTCCACATAATGGATGATCTCTCCACAGGATTTATCGAAAACGTGAATCCCGATGCCGTATTCCACAAACTCGATATAAGGAGTAAAGATGCCTTCGATCTCATCTCTATCGGGGGATATGATATTCTCTGCCATCACGCGGCACAGATGGATGTACGAAGGTCTGTCAGGGAACCTGTTTTTGACGCTGATGTAAATATTGAAGGAACTCTCAATATTCTTGAAGCTTCAAGAAAAGGGGGAGTTCGCAGAGTTGTATATGCTTCTACCGGAGGGGCTGTTTACGGGGAGCCTCAGGAACTTCCCGTGCCGGAGACACATCCGATTAATCCAATATGTCATTATGGAATAAGCAAGCACACTGTAGAACACTACCTTTTCCTTTACAGGTTCCTTTATGGACTTGATTATGTGATTCTCAGATATCCGAATGTTTACGGTCCCAGACAGAATCCGTACGGAGAAGCAGGTGTAACAGCCATCTTTACTCTGGCATATCTCACTGGCAATCCTCCCAGAATCAATGGTGATGGGCTTCAAGAGAGGGATTACGTTCATGTCACTGATATAGCAAGGGCGAACGAGATGGCAATGGATCTGTCAAGAACTGATATCTCCGGAGAGATTTTCAACATTGGCTGGGGTGTCGGAAAATCTGTTCTTGAACTTGATCGGATTATTCGGGACTTCACCGGGACTGATCATAAACCCACGTACGGACCCCCCCTGCCTGAGGAAATCCTTCAGATTGCCCTGGACAGCACAAAGGCAAGAGAGATCCTGGGATGGGAACCTGAGATCCGGTTCGAGGAGGGTCTCGATGATCTGGTAAAGTATCACAGCAGGAAATTGACAGCATTATGAAGGATGCTTTGCCCGTTTTCCTTGACAGAGATGGTGTGATTAACAGAAATCTTGCTGATTACGTTAGATCACTGAAGGATTGGGTCCCACTCCCCGGTGCTATTGAGGCAATAGCGAATCTTAGCAACGCAGGGCATCCTGTCATAGTCGTTACGAATCAGTCTGCAATATCACGGAAATACTGCCTTGAATCGGATGTTATGGAGATACATCAACATCTGGTTCAGCTTGTCGATATGGCCGGAGGAAAGATTGACGGCATTTACTACTGTCCTCACCATCCTGATGAAGAGTGCGATTGCAGAAAACCGAACACAGCTATGCTTGATACGGCGAGAGTTGAACTGAACCTTCCCCCCGGCGGTTATCTTGTAGGTGACGCTTTATCTGATATGGAAATGGGAAGAAGAGCGGGACTGAAGACTATACTGGTTCTTACCGGCAGAGGATTAAATCAGCTTGAAATCATTGAAATGGAAAACCATCCATCGCCGTGGAAAGTGACAGAAAATCTTGCATCCGCTGCTTTGATTATTCTGGAAGATTCAACTCAGGATTAACCTTCTTTATTTTTCTCCCTCAATGATGTCCAGTTTCTCAAGGTAATCCTTCAACCGGTTGATTCCCGCTTGAATCTGATCTCTATCCCCTTCTCTACCGGCAATTTCAATAAAAGCTCCTATTTCAGTAATCATGTCAAAACCATATCCGGCTCCTGTGCCCTTCATGCTATGCCCGCATCTTTCGATATCTCTGTAAGAGTTTTCTTCAAGCAGATCCATCATTTTAATGACATCTTCATGTCTGTGTTCAATGTATCCTGGAATCAAAGGCATCAGATCAGGGTCGACATGTATTTCGATTTTCTCTTCATTGCTGATATCCTCAAAACCGGACGAGGATGAAGTAATATCGTTAATCAATTTTATAAGAATAGCTTTACTTACAGGCTTCGCCAGATGCACATCGCATCCTGCATCCAAACATTTTTTCACTTCTGTATTGATTGAGTGAGCAGTGAGTGCCACAATGGGAGTATGGTCAATTCCTCTCTTTTCCTCAATCTCCCTGATTTTCTTAGTGGCCTGGAACCCGTCCATAACAGGCATTTGCATGTCCAGAAGGATTATGTCCCATATTTCTGTTGGAAATAACTCGACAGCAATACTTCCATTACTTGCTTCCACGATTGAGCATGATTCCTTCTTGAGGAAAGCATTGATAAGGAATCTGTTATCAGGGGAATCATCCACGAGTAATATTGAAAGAGATCCGTGTTCTCCTGTTTCGATTTTAGTGCTATCCTGACTCAAGTTTTCACTGGTTTGCTCCGCGCCTTGCTCCGGAATAGCAAACTTTACCGTAAAACTGAATGTAGTACCCTCTCCGGTTGTGCTTTCAACGGAAATATCACCATGCATTAAGTGAACGAGTTTTTTTGATATTGCCAGACCAAGTCCAGTTCCTCCAAAATTTCTTGTTACTGAAGCATCTGCCTGCGTGAACATATTGAAGATACTTTCAAGTTTTGCAGATGGTATTCCTATTCCGGTATCTGATACTGAGAAACTGAGAGTTGAACAGTTCTCCGAAGTTCCTATATTCTCGACAGATACGCTAATGCCCCCTGTTTCAGTGAATTTTATCGCATTTCCAATCAGATTTACCAGTATCTGCCTGAGTTTGTTCGGATCACCGATCAGGAGATCAGGAACTTCAGGCTTTAATTCAAATGTCATAGAAAGGTTCTTCTGGCTGCTGCGTACGGAAAGGGTATCACATATCCTTGTAAGAAGATCATTCAGATTGAAGGATATCTCCTCAAGAGTGATCTTCCCGGCCTCGATCCTGGAAATGTCCAGTATATCATTGATTAACGCAAGAAGACTTTCACCTGATGAATGCATCATTTCAATCAGCTTCATCTGTTCGCTGTCAAGATCTGTTTCAGAAAGAAGATCAGTTGCTCCGATTATGGAATTCAGCGGGGTCCGGATTTCATGACTCATGTTAGCGAGAAATTCCGATTTTGTCCTTGAAGCGTTTTCCGCGGCTTCACTTGCTTCAACAATATCACGCTCAACTCGTCTTCTTTCGGTTATGTCTCTTATTATCCCAATCGAATACCAGTTGTCATTCATTCTTGTTGCTGAGATCGAGAGTTCAACCGGAAAATCTGACCCGTTCTTTCTTCTGGCTTCTATTTCCAGTGTGCGTCCCACTACAAGTCCCTCTCCAGTAGTTTTGAAAACCTCAAATCCATTTCTGAATGATGATAGATATTGCGGTGGAGCAATCAGCTCGTGAAGATTCTCACCCAGCATCTCTTTCTCTGTATAACCAAACATCATCATGCCGGCTTTGTTCACAAATGATATCAAACCTTTCTCATTCATCATTATGATTGCATCCTGTGTGGATTGAGCTATGGCTTTGAATTTTTCCTCACTGTATTGATGCGATTTGATAGCTCTTTGGGTTTCCGTAACGTCATGGAGAATACTCAGAATATTCTTCGGATAACCATCTGCGTCATGAATGAGAGTTGAATTAATTATAACTTCTGCACCTGATCCAACTTTCGATTTAAGAACAAGCCTGTATTCCTCAATCTTGCCGTTTGTCAGCAGTTCCTTGAGCATTATTTCCTGATGATCCGGGCTTGAATAGATAGAAGTTACCGGTTTCCCGATAACTTCTTCTCTTGTGAATCCTGTTATTCGGGAGATAGAATCGGAGATGTCGAACAGAATCCCATTCATATCAGTATGGTAATAGATGATATTCTTCATACTGTTAACAATAGAAAGGTAGTCCGATGCTCTTTGATTTCTCTGTTTCAGAGTCCTGCTGCTTTTAGAAAGCTCAATAAATGTGTGAATTAACCCTCTATGTTCTCTGATTCTGCATTCGGTAGTCGAAATAACAACTGGGATATTCCTGTTCTGATTTCCCCTTAGGAATCCATCAACAGCGATACCTGATGGCTCAAGCGGGGCTTTATTCAGCGTTTTCAGGAAGATATCACATCGCTTACCGATTATCGACATTTCGGGTAATCCGACAATCTCAGCCGCTCTGTTGTTGATTTCAACAATTCCACCTGTAACGAAATCAACAATGAATACGCCTGCACCCTGAGAATTTAAGAAGTTCTTACTAAAGTCTTCTGCGGTTCTTCCAGAATAATCCGGTGTATTCATTGCGGCACCTCTCAGTAACAGTCGAAATAGCATGCACAAGAATATCATAGATAATAATTCAGCATAACTATATCTTCAACCATAATGGATATATATAAAACAGACCAAATGCACATAATGCTCAATACCATATCGTTGAGAAGTATTGATTATCTTTCAGAAAACCGGGGACTGAAATATTCAATGGATATACTGTTCTGTATATTGGATTTGCGGAACCACTATCTTATTTGTAGTATTCCCTGTGATATGAAGCATATTGAACTGATAGGAGAATTATGCCTGCAATACTCATCGTAGATGATGATTCAATGGTCAGAAAGATGCTTGTAAATGTTTTCCAGAAAGAGGATTACAGCACTTTTGAAGCATCAGATGGCAAATCCGCTTTAAGAATATATCGTGATGAAAATATTGATGTGATTTTAACGGATATTGTAATGCCTGATATGGAAGGTATCGAGACTATTCGTGAATTACGGAAAATCAACCCTGATGCAAAAATAATTGCATTCTCCGGTGGAGGTTCTCTTTCGCCAGATGGTTACCTGAAGATCGCTGCTTCCATGGGTGCCAGTTACACTTTCAGGAAACCTTTTGACATAAATGAACTTAAAGAAGCTGTTAGGAAACTGCTGGTTCCCTGAAATCAGCTTATCACATAAGCTTGGATAAGTTCTATTGTCGCTTCAAGAGCTTTTTCGTGTGTTCGTTCATTCGCATGTGAAGCGTCCACTCCTGGCCCAATCAAACCATGTTTTACATCTAATCCCGATTTAAGAGCGGCAGTTGCGTCTGATCCGTAATGCGGGAAAGTATCAACGGTGAAAGGAATAGAATTCGCTTCAGCAAGTTTTATCAATCGCTTAGTGATCTGATAGTTGAAAGGTCCGCTACTGTCAGCGGCGCAGATTGTAACGCTTTCCTCTGAAGACTCTCTTCCGTATCCCGCAACACCCATATCAACAGCTATGAATTCAGTTGCTTTTTCCGGCAACAGACCTGCTGCACCATGACCAACTTCCTCATATGATGTGATTAGAAAGTGCAGTGTGAGTAGAGGTGTTATCTCTTCTCGCACAAGTCTCTCAGCTACTTCAATCAGTATTGCTACTCCTGCTTTGTCATCGAGATGCCTTGATTTGATAAATCCTGATTTCGTTCGAACAGGGCGAGGTTCAAAATGTATGTAGTTCCCAACGGACAGTCCAAGCTCCTGGATTTCCTTTTTCGATGACGCTTCTTCATCAAGCCTTATATACATTTCCTCTTCATTGCGCTTTTCTGAAGCCTTTTCCAGACCATGAATATGGACGGAAGTATTGTCATAAAGGACAGTTCCATCGATTAGTTTCCCATCCCAGGTTTCAATTTTGCAGTACTCACCCTCTATACTTGACATGGTGTATGAACCGATTGTTCTGAGTCTGATCTTACCGTCATTTTCTATTCCACTGATCATCCCACCCAGCGTGTCAATATGTGCCGAAAGGATTATGCCCTCAGGTCTTGCACCGTTAAGTGTCGCTATAATGCTGCCTTTTGTTGTTGATTGAGTTATTAGATTAAGATTTCTGAATCTTGTCAGAACAATATCCATCGCAGCTTCAGTATGTCCTGACACACTTCTTGTATTCAGCAACTGCATCAATGTATCTGTTACATTACTATCGGTGTTCATTTGATTCCTTTCAAATTATGACGCACAGGGTTTGAACCTGTGGAAATTATAATCATATTGCAGGCATGAGAAAGAAGCGTACAAAACGGTTGTTAAAGGTACTCAGTCTTATTCTGCCTTTTGCGCTCCCGGCTGGAGTATTCGTATTCTGGATCGCGGCGCAGTGCCAGGGTCAGGAAGGCGATCCGCTTCATATAGTTGCATCCATGGATCCCGATGGAGGCCGGACTACAACATTCTCAACAATACTTCCCGATGGAAATGAAGCGGTATGGGAATGTTCGGACGGGACCTTTATAGAGACCGGAGATGTTTATGCAGAAGGTCGAACGGTTACATGGCAACCACGTCCGGGATTGGAAGATTCCGTTCTGATTGTTATCACAACTCCCGCGATTTCAGATACAGTCAGATTTCTTCCGGTAATTCCGGATATAATACCCTCTCTTACTGTATCCGCCGCATATCATCTTGCCATTCTTGAAAGAGCCAGAAGTATCCAGATGGCTCCCGGCAACTATAGGGCTATTTCCATACCCGACGCTCTTCGCGGGTACGACGGGCTTATTGTCCTGATTGTTAAAACGCAGCAGGAACACCGCGAGGCTTTTACCATGCTTCCGGGAGACACTGTCGAAATTAACCTTCCGCTGGGTGGAACTATTCAGGCCGCAGGCCTTGATGAAATGGAAGACGCCATGGATAATGCGGGTAATGTCCAGATAGTATTTGAAATGTTATCTGAACCTTTGGAGGAACCCCCTTCTTCTGGAGAACAGCCATAGCATAATTATACATGCCAACCAGATAACCAGCATCCAATCTTTGAATTCAAACCTTCTTAATTCAAGTACATGCAATAGCGAAAGCCAGATAAACACTGTCCACTCAGCCAGAACAGAAGCTCCTGCAGCGATGACTCCCCAGGATAGAGAAACCACACCCAGAGCCATAAGTGTCAGCATGAAAGGCAGTGATATCACCGTTGCAATTGGCGCCACGGGACTTACGGCACCGAATGTGTTTGAAACCAGAGGAGCAAGAGACAGTGTTACTACTACTCCAGCATAAAGAACCGAGAGTATTTTCCCAGCATGCCCTCTGAAACTTCTACCAAAAAGAAGGAGGCTGAGCACAGCACTGAAGGACATCTGAGCTCCAATATCATTCAGAACGGCCCCTGAGG
>JAUWJE010000030.1 GCA_030607835.1 Candidatus Fermentibacterota bacterium
CATAGAACCTCTGCGAGCCAACCACCTCATAATTTATCTTGTGTTTCCTGCATGCGGTTTCGAATTGTCTCGATTGAGCATTAGTCCTGTAAAGCACAGCTATTGAATCTTCGAGGCATGAACCGTCCTCCAGTATTTCCTCTATCTCCCGAAGGATCCATTCGGCTTCTTCAGCTTCATTATAGAGAGATTTGATCCTGATCGGGCACCCCGCATCCTTCCTGGTCCACAATGTCTTTCCATGCCTTTTCCGATTGTGCCTGACAAGAGCGGATGCGCCACGGAGAATATTTCCCGTTGACCTATAGTTTTCTTCCAATCTGATGATCTTTGTGCCGGGAAAATCGTCTGAAAACTGCAGAATATTCTCAACGCAAGCTCCTCTCCATGCGTATATGGACTGATCATCGTCTCCTACAACGCATACACCGGTATTATCGCATGTCAGTTCGATGAGAAGTTCATGCTGTACTTTGTTTGTATCCTGATATTCATCCACGAGAATGTAGGAGAACATCGCGGAGTAGCGGTCTCTGATGTCAATATTTTGACGAAATATATCTAGAACACCTGTCAATAAATCGTCAAAATCGAACGCTCCGGATGTTTTCAGGCGTTCCTGATACTTCATATATACTTCTGCCAGGTCGATTTCTCTCTGATTCACAACCTGCAGCAAAGCTTCTTCCGGAGATATACCACTGTTTTTGCATCTGGATATGTATCCCTTTACCTGTCCTGGCGTTATCTTTGATTTAGTCACCGAATCCTTCAGCAATAATCTAATCAGGGTTCTTTGATCATCAGCATCATAAATAGAATAATTCTCGTTATAACCCAGATGATGAGCTTCTCTGCGAAGAATCCATGCACAGATTGAATGAAACGTACCCATACGGACTCTGAAGCCTCTTCCAGGGAGAAGCGTTTCGATCCTGTTCCTCATTTCACCTGCCGCTTTATTGGTGAAAGTCATCGCCAGGATTTCCCACGGTGCCGAATATTCATTCTCTATTATCCTTGCGATTTTTTCGATAAGCACCCTTGTCTTGCCGCTTCCCGCACCTGCAAGAACCAACAGAGGTCCATCCATATAATTGATTGCTTCAAGCTGTCGGAG
The DNA here is from genome assembly GCA_030607835.1 of Candidatus Fermentibacterota bacterium. Taxonomy (GTDB): domain Bacteria; phylum Fermentibacterota; class Fermentibacteria; order Fermentibacterales; family JCC-6; genus Aegiribacteria. Next base: position 1,121 of record JAUWJE010000030.1, read on the forward strand.
ATTCAGATCTTCTTTCATTACCATTTTTCTAATTGGAAAGAGTCTTGCTTACTTATAATATGCTATCAAACACAAAGGAGCTAAATAGTGATTAAGCCTGGACTGAAAAGCTGGTTAATGGTTGTTCTCGGAGGACTGATCATTCCACTTTTCATTCTCATCACATGGCCGGTCTGATCCCCTCCCTGATCGGCAATTGAGAATAATTCTATGTCCGGGAAATAAGCAGGCAACTGGCTGACCCCTCCAGTTGCCTGCACTGCATTCAGACTAATCGTTGAAAGATCAGAATTCAAGAGCTTCCACAATATCAATGCTTCTGCTGCATCCAAGTCTTCCGGCACCGGCATTTATCATTGACAGAGCATCCTGAAGGGTTCTGATTCCGCCTGATGCTTTTACACCTATCCTGCCTTTTACAGCTTTATGCATCAGCGCTACATCCTCTACTTTTGCCCCGGCACTGCCAAAACCAGTAGAGGTCTTAACCCATGCTGCTCCATTATCCATTGCGATATTGCAGGCAAGTATTTTTTCAGGATCCGTGAGTAGACAAGTTTCAATAATCACTTTAACCGGTATTCCGGAAGCAGTGTTTACTACATCCCGGATACATTCAGCAACCTTCAGAGTGTTTCCATTCTTCAGATATCCAGCAGGCATGACCATATCTATTTCGGAAGCGCCATTCTCAACTGCTTTGGCAGTTTCCTCATCCATGCAATTGGTTGCGCCAAGGGGAAAACCTACTACAGAACAGACGAATGGTTTTTCCTCCTTCAGGACTACATTCGCGAGTGGAACCCAGATGGGATTAATACATACTGATGCAAATCCGTATTCAATAGATTCACCGCAGATTGTCTCTATATCGAATTGACCCACATCCGGTCTGAGGAGTGTGTGATCAATCATTGATGCTAGTTCACTTCTGGTCATAAAACCCGGTTCTCTCTGAGGAAGTACAGGTTGATAGAGCCTGAAGTAATTGATACTGCATCATCTGTAAAAACAGTTCTACCGTTCACTTTAACCGATAAAGGGTGGATTCCTTCAGGAAGAGCAAGTCGAGCAACATAAATCTGCTCAGGAAGGGTCAGCCATGCTCTGAGATCAGCTCGCTCAGTAGCAGCACCTGCAAGACTCAGAAGAAAGCCGGTAATATTGGATATTGTACTGTTTTCAGAAGTGAGTTCTTCTACAATCTGTTCACCTGCTTCAGCAACTCCTGCCTTTATCGCCAGCCGCGCAATGGATCGTGCAATGTCCCGACCAGCCTGATCTTCGAGATTCTTGCGCGCAATTGCGGCAAGATCCTCAGCAAGAAAACCGTTTGACTGATGATTTCCAGAAGACAGAACAACTGAAAGGGTATTCTGCTTGAAAGCTGCAATCCCGGGAAGAGCCAGTCTATAGATTCTGTCGTCAAAGACAAATGTATATGACCTCTCTATTCTGGGAGGAATCAGACCGGCCTCAAGGATTACGACAATCTCTCCGTGAGATGCATCCGGACCCTGATCCTGCCAGCCATCTATTTCAGGCCATTGATTCCGGTAATTCTGAAATACCGATTCCATTCCCAGCTCGCTTGATAATCTGAGAATATCTGACTTGACTCTCAGGGGGGCAGGAATTCCGTATTCAACCGCATATGATGAGTCATAAACAGCCGCACTGTTTCTGTATGCTATTAACGCGTTATTGAGATCGCCTGATTTCTCGAAGAGGACGCCCATCAAATAGCGGATAAACGCATCATCACTATATCTGTTCCTGTTGTTCCTCTCGTAAGCAAGATTGAAAGCGCGAAGTTTATTATTAACTGCACGGCACTCTACAAGAGCATCTTCTATATTACTTTCAGCGGCATAGGACACAGCCAGACAGTAATTTATGAATATTTTCTCGTAATCTGCCCCTCGGAACTCAAGAGCAAGATCACTGCTGAGAAACGCACCCACTTCCTGCCCCAGCTCAATACCCCTCTGCTGATCACTGAGCCGGTCAGCCTGAAGAAGCACAGCCTCTGCTTCTGTGTACTCACACGAGAGTCTGAGAAGATTTCCAAGCTCCATCAGATAAAGCAGTCTATTCTTGCCGGTAGAATCCTGAAATGTCTCTCTGAATTCTTGAAGGGCGAGGTCCGGTCTTTCATTTCGAAGATCTGATGTTACCGGTTTCATTTCTCGAGTGTAATCAGTAGCGCATCCTGAAATAATCACCATTCCGGAAAACATAATGATGACACCTGAGCGAATGACCGATCTTATCATAATTTAGAACAGCTCCAGGTTTAGAACCTTAGACTGATAGCAGATAACTGCTACCACTCAATAATTTTCTTTATCTCAAGGCTGCCCATCCAGGCCTTCAGTGCGGTTTCCACATCAATCAGTTCAATGCTGATCTGGTAGTAAATACTCCTGGTATGATCTACTTCATCAACAATTGAGCCAATATTCCCGGTCATCACAAAATCTGCACCAATTTCACGCCCGAATTCTGCTGCAGTTTCAGGGGAGGAGAAAACGGTCTGATCAAATCTTTCGGCTCTGACTTCACCTCTGCTCGCTCCACCAGCAGCAATTTGTGCTTCTCCGGATTCAATTAAAGCTCTTTCAATTTCGTTCATAAACAGATCTGTGTTAATGTGCTCGGAACTTTCATTGAAAATCGTTCCTACAACTATAACCGGCTGAGGAGCCCGTTCTCCCCTGGCTAAATCTCCGGTTCCGAATTCAGTAAGCCAGCGACCATCCAGACACTGGTCAACAATCGAATCGGCAACCATATGAGCATCAGTTTCGTTCCAGTAACCACTAAGATCTGTTACCATATCCGGGTCTGTTCTGGTCACTTCACGACCGCCACAACCAATCATAAAAAGAACGATTGCAATCATCGCAAGACCGTATAACAACAATTTCATGTTTTTCCCTTCAGTTAGGTTTTAATTCTTTTCAATCCACGGTATTGATACTACTCCACGGAATATCACATTGTAATACCCGCTTCCCCTGAGTGCGGTTCCAGCAACAGGGGGAATAACCGGCTTGAAGATCAGTGCATAAGGAGATTCCAATTCTGAAAGCGATCCCGGAGTTTGACCCCAGGCATCTCGAGTCCATTCCCACATCACACGATCAGCAGGGGATTGATTTTCTAAGAACATGGCAAGATTTGCGGGAGATATGCCAAGGATTCCGGACAGAGTCATAGTGATGAAATCAGAGTAAGTATTAAGTATCTCCCACGTATCCTCAATTTCAATAATCCCTGCTTCAGTCGCGGCAATCATTTCAGCTCTGCTTGGAAGACGACTGCCTCTGTCTAGAAGATAGAGGCTTGCAGCCTGCCATGTAAGTGACGCAGCCGGAATATCAAAACAGCCGGTCTGAACTGTGATACTGATCACAGATCCCTGTACATCCTTATAGATAACCCACGGGGAGTAACGGACAAAAACAATATTTGCGTACTCCTCTCCCATTGCTTCCCCAGGCATCAGGAGGTCCTCCTGACCCGAAATATATATGGGGATTTCCTGCAGGTGATGAATCTCATCGGAGAGCCATGATAAAATATCTCTGCAGATGACAGGTTCTGAATCGATGAAAAATGGACCTACTTCAACATCCTCTCCATCTATAACAACTACTGAAGCCTCTACGAAAGCCATACCCTCTGGAGGTTCAGGAATATCGCAGTGACTACAGAATGCGCCTGAATTCTCTGTTCCGCAAGCAGGACAGATCCATCCCCAGGCAAGGGCAGCAAGAACAAATAAAGGAAGAAGCACTTTCAAACCGGTTCACCTCCGGATCTAAACTCAAGGATCATATACCTTTGAATGATATTATCTGAATCCTGACAACAAGTGTTATCCATATTGCTAAAACTCCGCTCCAAGAGTGATGTAGTTCTCTGGTTTTCTGGAAATACCACGGAGATCAGTTCTCCAGGCGATATCATGCTTAAGAACAAAATAACCCAGATTAACCCTGTAACCAATCCCTATTCCCATTTTTAGATCATCAAGATGATAACCTCCATCGGTGGCGGCACCATGGAAGCTGCTGATATCATTGAGTGCACAGCCAAGATCGATAAAAAGAACTCCTCTTCCATTTCTGATTGTAATTGGAAGGGGTGCGTCCAGAGCAAGAGTATTTATGAAAGGCACTCTTAATTCTGTCGATAATAATCCGTACCGGCGCCCCTGAATAGAAACGTAATCGTATCCCCTGAGTATATCTCCATAATTAGTATAGAACCCCAGCAACTCATTAATCGAATCCACCTCACCCCAGAGTAATCTGTGAGGCATTGCGCCACCAAGGAAGAATACCTGTGCGTCGGAACCCCAGCTTGTACCACCTGCAAGTCTTGTTGCGAGAGTTACATTTCCTGATACCCAGGTGTAATTTCTGAAATCAAGAAGGATTGTGCCGTAGCTAGCCGTACCAGATATTCCCGGAGCGAACTCCCCTCGAACAGAGAACCTTCGTCCAACGCGAGGACCGACACTACCCCACAATGAATTATCAATTACCGCACCGGCGTTGACTGAAATGATATCTTCATCAATGTCTACCGATGAATTCCAGACACCTGTTCTGCTCAGCCTGCGATAGCTCAGCGAACAGTCTATTCTTGAAGAAGGACTGAATGGGTAACTCACAACTCCGAATCCACCAAAGTCAATATCTCTGACTCCCTCATCGTGTCCATCAGAAAAATGGAAAAGAAAACGATTGGATTCACGGAAGAGACCAACACCAAAATCCATCCTGTGAGGAAGGTAGCCATAATACACGGCAGTATCTATTTCGCTGAGACTGCCTCCATTCAGATTCAAGTTGATGATAATCCGGTGATGGGCAAGTATGTCGCTAAGTATTACCTGAGTGTATCCAGCAAGTCCAAGGTATGAGTCATACGCCACAACAGCGCTGGCGTAATCCACTGATAATCTTGGTGAGTAAGGAGCAATACTGCATTCGAATTCACCCTCAGTGAATTCGTCTGATACAGCCGGTATCTCTATTCGTTCTTCAATATCCCAATTTGCTGCTTCTATTCGAGTTTCTTCTTTTTCCGTTGAATCCGGTGCGATCCCGTCGTGGAATATCTCGGAATTCTCAATGTGTTCGGATACATCTTCAGAAACATTTTCGTTTTCCGTTATTCCATATGATACCTCAATTGATCCGGGTTCACTGAAGGTTATCCTTCTCTTCAGAATATTGTATGCCAGAAACACACCATTCCCGTTCCAGTCGCTTGACACAAATGTCAGGATATCAGCTGAATCCGCCCAGCTTGGAGAGGAAATTCGCCTGTAAAGTGCTGTAAGACGGTCAACCTCACCTGAGGATTCATGAAGAAGGTAGAGGTCGGGATAACCATTCATGTCCGACATGAACAGTACTCCATCCGGAACAGAAATCGGATATCTGATCTCGGAAGAATCAGAAAACACTGTTCTTGTGGAACCATCAAGACTATAACGACGTATGGCAGTAGTCTCCATATCAATTTCTACAGCACAGAGAATTTCATCCTCATTCCAGGATATATCCCGCTCACCGATATGATCATGAGATATCTGACTCAGTGAGTGCTCGAGAAGGTCCCAGACATAAATATTGAGTTCTCCATAATTCATACCGGTAAACGCAATGAATGAGCCGCATGGTGACCAGGCAGGATTGCGGATAAGATCCATCTCGAAAGGAAGCTGCACCTGCTCGTCATCGAAGCATACGATTAATCGGTCTCCAGAGATATACTGCACCGCAATTACAATCGAGTCTGCAGTTGGAGAAAAGCTGCAGACTCGGTACATCGGAGACACTTCAACATCAGAAAATCCACCGGAGACGAAAGGTCTGCTCTCAAGCTCTCCCGTCAGGGTTGACCTGACTGCGACTGCAAGATTGGCATGATACCACTCAACTCCTGCAATCAATCCGCCATCGGATGATACTACTGAACCATTCTGTACTATTCTATCTCCATTTATGTAAATGGGGTTACCAATGTCATCAGGACTTTCACAATAGGCAAGTTCGGCCCAGTAGGTTTCGCGTGCCCACTCCTGGAATCTTTCATTGAACTGCGCGACTGACATTCCCAGAGCAGCATCAACCGCTCCTTCAAGTCCTTTTAAATTCCTGATGTTTTGCACGAATGCCAGATAGACATCCTCTCCATATCGCTCAAACATGAAGTGATAGATTGCCTGACCTTGCCGATAAACAATGTAGTCCGTTCTTCTGGACAGCTCTTCAATGGATACAATCTGATTACTGATGACCATATCCCTGAATTCTGCTTCTGATGCACCATCCCATTCTGCTGATGTGAATTCCGCAAGTCCTTCCATCAGCCATAGAGGCGTTCTGGCCAGGATTATCTCCTGCAGGGACCGTTTGTAAATCATATCAAAGATGAATGCATGGTTCAGTTCATGAGCAACCACATGTCGAAACTCAGACCAGAATCCAGTAAAAGGAATTACAACACGCCCCTTGAAGAACTCAGTGAACCCCCCTACTCCTTGTGGAATATCGTATGGATTAATATTTGTCTGTCGAAAATCACCCGGAGATATGTAGAGAATAATCGGTATCTTATTCTCAGGCAGATAGTTAAATTGTTCGGAAAGTTCCAGCAAGGCTCTTTCAGTATGCACCAGAAGTGTCTCTGCAGGAACCTCTCCGCCTTGAGGAAAGTAAATAGTAAAATGCCTTGCCCGAATCTCCCACCAGTCATGCTCTCCTATCTGGACTTTATTGCGTCCGTATCCTGTAGCAATACAGATAGAAACGACAAACAAGAGAAGTAACGCAACTTTTTTCATAGAACCTCCTGCAGACTGTACGGATTGTCACTGTTCGACTATACTGCAAGGGTGCTTAATCGAACAGGAGTAATATGAGAGTATTGCATGAGACAGGGCTATATCTTGCGATATTAGTACTGCTCATCACAGCCTGTGATGAGCCTGATTCATATACATCTATCCCCGAAAATGATCTAGCAGAACTGCGGGAATGGTCAGGAATCATGGCTCGTCACTGGATGCTGCCCACCTGTGACAGCCTTCATGCTATAAAGCCGGACAGTCATGAGATTCAAGCTCTCATTATTCTATGTGATTCTCATCCTGAAGCATGGGCATATCTGTACAGCTGTATTGCTGACACCCTATCTATTCTGGAACCACCCTTACCTGAATGTCAAAGGTAGTATGGATTTAAATATTTTCAGATTTAACTTAGATCAGGGAGAATAAGCTGCTTAACGTGATTCCGCGTCCTGTTCAGAATCTTCTGCTCAGTGGGAAGCGATCGTCTTCCAGTAGCAATTGTATACTGCACCTTGATATTTCCGGTTTCACATCGATGACAGAACAACTTATGGAGCACGGAAAGACCGGTGCGGAAATTCTCTCACAGATTCTTGGTAGAATTCTGTCAAGATCAATACACGAGATCTACAGTCGGGGTGGTCTAATAGCACAATTTGAAGGTGATTCCATTATTGCGGTTTTTCCGGATTACCTCCCACTAGCAGCTTACGATGCGGCAACATCTCTAATGGATTACTTCGAGCAGAATCTTGACCGACGAACAAGATTCGGAACCTGGAAAGTATCCGCCTCGCTTATTCTGGCCCATGGTTCAGTAGAATGGGGAATAGCTGGAAGAGAAAGGCTGATTCATTATATCAGGGGGAATGCAATATCGAGGGCATCCCTTCTGCCTTCGCAGGGAGACGCAGGACAACTGTTAATAGACACCAGTTTCCTTGAATTTACAGGATGTAAAAGCATTGAGGATATCAAGTACCTTCCCCGGAACAGAAATGGAGTCAGTCAACAGAATTTGCAGAGGATTCAGAGGAAAGTTGCTTCGAAATTTGTTCCGGATCATATCATTTCAAGTAAACTGACTGGAGAATTTCGAGAAATAACCCCTGTCTTCCTGTCATTCAGAACCGGAAAATACGACAGCCTGAATCGCTCTGTGGAAAGCATTCTGGAAGCGGCTTCTTTTTATGGTGGTCACGTGTGCGGTCTGCATTTTACCTCTGATTATCCGGTTATCCTTGTTCTCTTCGGCGCGCCGGTCTCATGGGAGAATAATTCTGCGCGAGCATGCAGTTTCGCAAGCGAGTTGATTAAAGGCAATTTCAGCAGCAGTATTCGAGTAGGAATTGCTTCAGGAACAGTATATGCGGGTATGACAGGAAACTCCAAAAGGTGCGCCTACACAGCATACGGGGATATCATTAACACAGCAGCAAGGCTTTTATTCAGAGCAGACTGGGGTGAGATACTTGTCACCGAAGATACATGTAAGAAAACGGGTAATGAATATGTCTGGAGTGATGGTGTTAACTTGCTGCTGAGGGGTAAAACTGATAGAACGAAAGCCCGGAGACTCTTGCACTGTCAGAGCAGCGGAATCAACCGCATTCACGAAGGAATAATGGTCGGTCGGTCCGCGGAATTGAATTATATCATCAATCGTATTTCTCCTCTGGAACAGGGAGCCTTCGCCGGAATTACTTCGGTCTACGGTGAAGCGGGAATTGGAAAATCCCGATTGCTCTTTGAGGCGGTTCAATCTCTTGCGCCGATCTGTCAGACCGTTGTGCTGAAATGTGATGATATTCTAGGGACGAGTCTGAATCCGATTGAGTACTTCCTCAGAAACTATTTCCAGCAGAGCGATTCAAACACAATAGATTTCAATAAAAAACTCTTTGAAGAGAAAATGGAATCTCTTGCCGTGAAACTTGAATCAGGTTTATGCCCCTCTGAAAGTGAAAGTATAACTCTTGCTGAAGACCTGCGACGATCAACATCCATTACCGGTTCATTGCTTGGCCACTTCTGGAAGGATTCGGTTTTTGACAGGATAGAACCAGGTCAGAGATTCGAGAATATTGCTATGGCAATCGGGACCTTGATCAGATCTCTTTCTACGCTTGAACCCCTGATAATCCTTTTCGAGGATGTACACTGGATGGATAGCGATTCAAAAAGACTGCTTCAAATTATTATAAGAGATATTAAACGGCATCCTGTTGCTATTTTGGTCTCCAGCAGATACCGGGATGATGGATCAAGACCGGAAACAGGAATAGAAACTTTTATCAGTGCTGAATCAATTGATCTTGATCCGATAGATGAAGAGGCATCAGAATCCATCATATCCACCAGATTTAACGCTGAATCCAGTGCTGAGCTTACGCGGTTCATACTGGATAGAACAGAGGGAAATCCATTCTATATAGACCAGTTCTGTATGTATCTGAAAAATTCCGACATGATTACATTCGAGGGCAACGCATGGCACCTGATCAAAAGAGAAGTGGAGGTTCCATCTGGAATAAAATCGATACTTGTAGCGCGAATAGACCGCCTTCCACTGAAATTAAGATCTCTTGTACAGATAGCCTCAATACTGGGTCAGGAGTTTGATATCAATGTACTTTCTGAAGTCTCCGGTGAGACGACCGTCTATTCCCTTCTCCGGAATGGTATCGTAGAGCGACTGTGGTCCAGAATTTCCGAAACTGAGTACTCCTTCAATCACGCCTTATATCGTGATGCAGCATACGGAATGCTTCTTGATAAGGAACTAAGAAAACATCACAGAAAAGCTGCTGAGACAATCATCAGGCTCAATATTGATGACACTGAGCAGGTCGCGGGAAAAATCGCGTTTCACATGGAAAATTCAGGGCAGAGTTCGGAAGCTATTGACTGGGGATTGAAAGCACTGATTATCGCAGACCGGAATTGCAGATTGTACGAATGCCTTGACTGGACAGATAAACTTCAGGAACAGCTCATGGCGGACACTGAATCCGCCGGTAGAAATGAACTGCTTAAGAATGTGCTTTTCAGAAAGAACAGGATTCTTGCTAATCTTGACAGACACGTAGAACAGAAAGAGAACATTGAACTTCTGAAAGAACTCTGCAAGGAGAAGAACTGGAAGGACAGGACAATTGATCTTCTTGTAATACAGGCGGATTATTACAGCAGTATCGGTAAGATAGACGAAGCATTCGCAATATCTGAACAGGGTTTGGCCGCAGCAGAAAAGGCAGGAGACAAGAAATGTGAAGCTATGCTTCTCAGTAACACCGGTATACTTCATAGGCGAGCAGGAAATATTGATGAAGCGGAGAAATGCTATAGACGCGCTCTCGAAGCTTTTCGCGAAGCAGGTGACAGAAGGCTTGAAGGACAAACACTGGTTAATCTCGCAATCCTTCTAAGACAGCAGGGGTTGAAATCGGAAGCGGAAATGTACTACAAGCAAGCACTGACAATCCACAGAGAAGTAGGAAACCGCAGAGCTGAGGGTTATGTGCTGACCGGTCTGGGTCATCTTTCGGAGGATGATGAGAAAGCTCTGTTCTGGTTTAGAAACGCTCTCCGTATCAGCAGAGAAGTTGGCGACAGGAAAGCGATTGCCATAGCACTGGGAAATATAGGACAGATGGAATCTAAAAGAGGGAACTACTGCCCCGCGACGGATAATCTGAACTTGGCCTTGAAGATATTCAAGGAGATCGATAGCCTTCCGCTTCAGGCAGAAACGCTCAATATATTCGGAGAAATGTACATCTCGCAGGGAAAACTGCAAGAAGCTCACAAATGCCTTCAGGATTCGCTTGAAATAGCCAGACAAACCGGGAGAAAAAGACTTGAAACTCTGGTGACAGTTCAACTCGGTCTGTTATCCGCTTTGAAGGAGGATACTGAAAAAGCACTGAAATACTATTCTACAGCATACGATCTGATTATGAAGTACGAATTCTCTTTTGAAATCGATGAGGATTTCAGCAGATTGCGTTCCCTTCTTCTGCAGGCTGATGTAGAAGAGGACAACCTCCCCTGGCCCGACATCTGGGACATACAGGAATTCGAAGAGGAATAACACGTGAGCGTCATGACAAGCTGTGTGCGTTTCGATACATGAAAAGAGCATACAGACAGAATTAACTAAGGTCTTTGATAGGGGTATATTTCATCAATATTGTTTTCCGGCAATAAATCACGGCTGGATAGGCGGTGCGGAAACACAAATGTGAGGATTAAAATGATTAATATCCTGTTTTTTACATTGCTTGCTCTTCCGGTATCATCCGGGGAGGTATCCATCAGTGTTATTGAGGTATTCC
>JAUWJE010000025.1 GCA_030607835.1 Candidatus Fermentibacterota bacterium
CAGGCAGAACAGTATCAATCTTCACAGACACAAGATCGGCCTTCGAGAGATCCTCCCGCACTTCAGGCATCCAGAGAAGAGAGGAATTTGTGATAACCGCGATCCTGGAGCCTGAATGGCTGAGATGATCTATCTCTTCTCCAAGTCCTGAATCCAGAGTTGGTTCGCCATCTGGAACGAATGCAAGATAATCGATTCTCTCTTTCTGCATGCGGCAGAGCTTCAGTTTTTCTTCCACGCAGCTGATGATATCAGATGGATCGTAGAAGTGATCGCGCTCGGTCTGCATATGACTTGTTCTGCCTATCTGGCAGTATACACAGGAATAAGTACATGTCTTCGGGGGAATGTTGTTGATTCCGAGACTTCTGCCCAGCCTTCTCGATGGCACAGGACCGAATACGCGCATATGTCACTCTTTCCAGGTTTTGGAGAATCCGGGAACAGTCATATTTCTATTACTCTGCCTGCTCCGCCCTCGATACACTTATCAGGGAAACGGGTCAGGATCTCATCCTTCAGCTTTGTGCAGTGCGCAGGGCATACAAGAGAGATATCCTTGAGAAGGTCGAGTTCGCTGAACCCGTGGAATCCACCGATCAGAGCGTGGATTCTTCCGAAATCCTCTGAAATTTTCAGAATCTTCGGAATACCCGGATGGGAACACCCCGTTATTACGACCATTCCTTCAGGGGAATCCACGACCATGGATTGTTCGAAATTATAAAGCTCTCCTGTTGTGTAGATTCCTTCACAGATGATTGCGGGAGCGGAGGCAATTATGATTTTATGAATACTCGAGAAGTTAAAGGCAGGGGGGATAACAAGTGTAGCATGGTCGTTATGCTTCAGGAATTCTTCTAGTCCGTCGGTATGGTCCCAGTGAGGGTGTGATATGAAGACAATCTCTATGCAATCGGGATCAACTCCCAGAATTTTCATGTTTTCCATCAGCTCCGGTCCGGTTGGACCTGTATCAAAAAGCGCTACCGGGGAACCCACCCGCTCAACAAGGCAGGAGAATCCCCATTTGGCGTTCAGATCGGAGATATATGCTGTGTTATCGTAGAGTATTGTGATTCTTATCGTGTATTGATCCATGTAAGCCTCTTTTTCAGAAGTTACCATAACTGAATATAACTCCGAGAAAGGATTTCAGTGCATTATCGAAGATCTCAGGCTATTAGAAGTTGGAGTGGAATAAGGGCCGGAGCAATGTATGCCCCGGCCCCGTCCTTATAGGGAGAGCAGGCTAGGCCTTGTTCTCCCTGCATTTGTATTCGTTTCCTACCATGTGCACCTCCTCTGTTGGGATTTCGGATATCAGAGGGCTGAGCTAGGCCAGCACCTCCGTGCGTATGCCTTTCCCTTCTCTCATGTGCACCTCCTTTCGGTTGGAGTTGGTAGAAGTAATAGACTAAAAAGTCTGTCTAACCGTCAAGCAAGGTTCTTTATCGCTGGCTCAGCTCACTCGAGTACTTCGCCATTCCATATGTAAGTGACAGATGTTCTCTCTGTCTCTACGTAATCCTCTTTGTCATCTTACATAGTTCCGATTGTTAATTGTTATTGAAAAATGCAGTCTAATTATCGATTGCTTCACGCAGTGTGTTTGATATCTGTGAAATCGAATAAGGCTTGGCCATGACTCCCCTGAAGCCATAAGTCTCATAGTCCGACATCACAGGGTCTGTTGAGTAACCGCTGGATACAATCGCGCGAACATCCGGGTCAATTGAAAGCAGTTCCTTTACTGTCTCCCTGCCCCCCATGCCAGCCGGAATTGTCAGATCCAGTATCACAGCACTGAAGGGGTTTCCGTTTTTCATGCTGCTTACGTATTTATCGATTGCTTCACGACCATCAACAGCGCATTCAACTTCATATCCAAGACGTTCAAGTATTGCAGAAACAGTATCCCTGACAATCTCCTTGTCGTCCATAACTAGTATTCTTTCTCCTGTTGCAGCGAGGAAATCGATTTCCATCTGTTTCTTTTCTATCTTATCGCTCACTGAAGGAAGATATATGATAAAAGTGCTTCCGGAGTTGATTTCACTCTCGACCAGGATATGTCCATGATGCTTGTTTATGATTGAATAAGCTGTTGACAGACCAAGACCGGTCCCCAGCTGTTTTGTTGAGAAGAATGGATCGAAGATTACGGTAAACTGCTCTTCAGGAATACCCATTCCCTCGTCTTTTATATGTATTCTGATGTACGAACCTTTTTTAAGGGGGATACTGATGTTATCGGAGATCTCTATATTTTCCGCGGATATGAATATTCGACCACCTTCAGGCATTGCCTGATTGGCATTGATAATGATGTTGTTAATTGACTGAGAGATCTGTCCGGGATCAGCGTTTATCAGTTGGAGGTCTTCAGGGAAATCGTATTCAGCGGTTACATTTGAACCGCTGAGGATAAGGTTGCATGATTCCTGAAGCAGCGTTGTAATTGATACCAGATCCTTTATAGGTTCTCCGCCCTTTGAGAAAGTCAGGAGCTGTCTTGTAAGAGTGGATGCCTGGCTTGCGGCATGCTCTGAACTGGTCAGTATCTCGTAGATATCGGTTCCGGGTTCAACCATCAATCGAGCAAGTGAGAGATTTCCGATGATTGCCGAAAGAAAATTATTGAAGTCATTAGCGATTCCTCCCGCAAGTATTCCGAGTGATTCCAGTTTATCCACCTTGCTCTGTTCCTCGTCGAATAATTTGAGAGCCGTTATATCTCTACCGACTCCGAGAACTGCGTATTCACCCTGGAGGGTTATGCCCTTAGCTGAAAATTCTATGAATCTTTCTACACCGTTCTTTTTTACAATTTTTACCTGGAATACCGAGGGAACTGTGGCACCGCTTTCTCGCAATAATTCATATTCGCGGATTCTCTGTTGGTCATCAGGATGAGCCAGTTCCCAGAACTTCAAGCCATACAGCTCCTCCTTTGTGTAACCTGTCAGATCACACATTCGATTATTAACAAGGCGAAAACTACCTCCAGCATAGATATAGATGCCATCATAACTCTGCTCGACGAGTGTTCGATATTTTTCTTCGCTTTCACTGAGTTCCACGGTTCGATTCCGCACGAGTTCCTCAAGATGAAAACGGTGATTTCTAAGTTCTTTTTCGACTTCCTTGCGACCGGTAATGTCTCTGACAGTGGCCTGGAGCATTGTACGACCTTTGAGTTCGATCCTGCTCAGGAGTACTGAGGCCTGGAAAATTTCTCCATCAGATTTATTATGAGTCCACTCGAACATATTTGAACCTGTTTTCACAGCTGATTCAATCATCAACTTTGCCTTGATTGCTGAGATCTGACCATCAGGCTGGTATACCGGGGAAAGTTCCCATGGGCGCTTGGATGTGAAATCACTTTCACTCTTGCATCTGAACAACTCAATTGTAGTCGGCTTGCATGCCGTGAAAGACCAATCCGGTGGTGCCAGCAACATGATTGCATCTCTGGAGGAATTAAAAAGTGCTCGATATTTACGTTCGTTTTCCAGAAGCAGCTTTTCCGCTTCATGGCGAATAGTGATATCCTCGAAGCTTAGAAGTATCAGTCTTTCATTGTCTGACTGCTGTGCCGTATCTGTTGCTTTCAGAGACATAATCCGGTTACTGATATGAATCAGATCCAGATTGACTTCATATTCATTGAATTCCTGATGGATGGAGAGCAGTTCATTGAGCAGTTCTTTCAGCTCGGGGATATCCAGAAACCTGTTACCAATTAAATAGATAGACTGATCACGTATGGTTGAGGGATCTATGTTGAATAACTGAATGAAACTCCGGTTGGCAAAAACGCACTTCAGATCGGAGTTCAGAATCAGGATGGGCTCCCGTATTGCGGTGACGATGTTCTTGAAGAATTCGAGGTTTCCTGCTTCTCCAAGATTTGACAAGAAATCTTCAGAGTCCTGTTTACTGATACTCTGCTTGAGTTCTATCGGATCCTCAGGCAGATCATCTCTGCTTTTGTCCCGACCTTCCATAATAGCTTCCTCACATGAGAGAATAAACTCACACATTACAAATCATATACTAATCACGCGTAATAAAACAAGTGTAGAGAGAACCTGCACATTCGTGGGATCAGGTCTAATATTCTAGCTTTTATGTCAAAAAACAATAATAAATACTAATAAATTAGCATTATCAGAATTGATTAAGAGATAGTTTAACAGTGATATCCTGAGAGCAGCAGCAATTTTTAATTACTTCCGGACTGTATCAGTATGCGTTGCAGTGTATGAGCGAAACGTGTATTGTTGTTTGAAAGAGTTAGCTATTTTCAGTGATGACACAGGTCAGCAAAAGCATTTATTAGCTGTCTGAGCACCAATCTCTTGAGCGCTCAGACTGAACAGGAGGGTTCGATGAGATATCCGTTACTGTCCGATGCTGATATGAAAGCGATTGACGCTCTGAAAGAACATCATGGCGGAGCCCATTCGATCGTCAGCACAACCAGAAAGATGAGAGATTTCGAGACAAGGAAACGCATCCTTGCTGAAAAGGGTTTCGGAAGAATGATTGAGGAAGCTGAATCTTATGCAAAGGAATTTCCGCAGATAGAGAATTTCGAGAAGGAAAACGGAATCATCTATAATAACTCACTGGGAATCGGCACCAGTCAGGTTTCCGGATTCCAGGGCGCGAAGGTCACCCACGAATGCATAAGACGGATAGCCGAGAGCGCCGGGACTGATGAACCCTGCTATGCTCCGCAGGAAATGATATCTGTTGTAGCTCTGACGGACAATTACGTTTACAACGGAGATCTGATGGCGACGCTTACAATGGCTGAGAACATTATGCAGGCCAGTAAATTCTGCAGCACTAACCTGATCGGGATCCCGCAGCCCGAGGATCGCTTCAGAGAACTTGAAGCAATTACCGGTGAGAAATTTGAAAGATACGAATGTGAATCCGGAACCTGTGCGCTTACGCTGAAGAATCAGGGCACGGTCTTCGGGAACTTCGGTGGAATAGAGGTCGCAAACAATAACCACCTGATCTATCTTGACGGCATCACACGCACAGCTCTGGCAACCGGAGGGGATTTCTACCTTAATCCGAGCTGGAGCACAATTGTAGCGATCTGCTACTACGGACGGGATATTCCGAACCTTCATATAAAAATTTCCATGCTCCTGGCTACACAGAATCCAATGCAGTTCAGAATGCTGCTCAATATCATGAACGAGTATATCCGCGATGATGGAACCTCACCCATATACGAAATCAATATTGGCAACGGCTCAACCGCCACCAACTTCATCCAGTGCGCAAAAGAGCTTCATGCGAGCGGGATAAAGGGTGTCAGCCTCGCTGCTCATATCTATATCAATCCCGATCTCGGTATGGCGAACTTCAACTGGACAGATCATATGTTCAGAGTACTTGAGAGCGGCACCAATATGACCTTCAAGTATGAGAGTGATGGAACTGCCCATGAGCTCGATACCATGGCGACCTACTTCCTAAGCGAGGAAGAGCGTGACGCGATGGGAAAGGATATCGGTGAGGTCATCTATAACAAGGCTCTTCGCGCATCGAAAGACGGCAGAGCCATGATGAAGCGGGGTATCAGGGCAATCTTCGCAAAGAGTTGCCAGCAGCACTGAATACTCAAGGGTAATAATCAGAACAGGGCAGTGAGGTTTCCATGATACAGGACTGGAATAATCGTTTCTCGGATAATATCAAAGAGTACGGCGGGTACTCCATTGGCAAGCTATTCGCATTACTGAGCGACCCTGAGATTATTTCACTGGCAGGAGGGCTTCCCTCACCGGATATGTTCCTGAAGCACGAGTTGAGACTCGTATCCGGAAGGGTGCTGGAGGAGAATATCGAGAGCGTTATGCAGTATACTGCCATCAAGGGAGAGCAAGCACTGCTCGATGCTATAGTGCGATTTCTGGATAGAGACAATATCCAGGTTACGGACGAAAACATAGTTGTGACTTCTTCAGGACAGCACGGGCTCGATCTGACCGGCAGACTTTTTCTGAATCCCGGAGATATCGTTCTTCTCGACCGCCCCACTTTCGCCGGAGCAATTGTTGCGTTTCAGATGCAGCGTCCCGAGTTTGCGGGTATTGATATACAGGAGGACGGTTCGGATATTGAAGGATTTAGAGAGAAGATAGATATCTTCGGAGCAGAGGGCAGGAAGCCCAAGTTCATCTACGTTGTGCCTGATTTCCACAATCCTTCCGGTCTTACCATGAGCCTTGAAAAAAGAAATTCACTGATCGATCTCAGCAGGAAATATGGTATTCCCATACTTGAGGACAGCCCCTACAGAGATTTTCGATACCGTGGTGACACTATTCCTTCCATCTACTCACTTGATCAGGAAGACGGCGGCGGAAACGTAATAGGTCTTTACACCTTCTCAAAACTCTTTTGTCCCGGTCTAAGGGTAGGATTCAACATAGGTCCCACAGATGTGATTGAAGCCATGACCAACATAAAAGAAGGAAATATTCTCAACTCACCCAAGTACAACCAGGACATGTGCGCCGCTTTTCTGACTGAAATGGGCATGGAGGAACACATCCGCAAATGCAGGAAATACTACGGAGATAAGCTTAATGTGTTTCTTACGACAATGGAGGAGTATTTCCCAGACGAACTGGGTGTGACCTGGACGAAACCCGAGGGGGGACTATTCCTGTGGGTAACGGTTCCCGAGGAGATTGACACACATAAGCTATTCTACGAAGCCATAAAACACAAAGTCGCATTTGTACCGGGCGATGTGTTCTTTGGAGAAAATCCCGCAAGAAATACTATGAGAATTAACTTCTCATTCGCTTCTAAGGATCAGCTGGTCACAGCAGTTAAAAGACTTGCTGAGTGTATTCGCAGCCAACTATCATTGTAGATGTGAAAGGGCAACAGCCAGGCAGGAAAGAAATATGAGAAATAAACCGATACTATACAGATCAACCAATCTCAGAGCGCCTGCAGTTAACTTCGAACAGGCTCTTCTGAAAGGCATCGCCCCGGATGGGGGGCTCTATATGCCTGAGGAGATACCCCGATTTACATCCGCGGAAATACAGGATTTCACGGATGCGCAATACCATGAAATAGCATTCGCTATCGGTAGGAAATTCCTGACAGGTGAAATTCCTGAAGATGATCTTAGGCGAATTGTCATCGATGCCTACAATTACGAAGTACCACTAGAGCTTGTGTATGACCGGAAGTACGTGATGAGGCTGGATCAGGGGCCGACAGCTTCCTTTAAGGATTTCGCGGCTAGAATGATGGGACGCCTTATGCAGTACTTCCTCGACCGGAAAAACGGAGAGTTGCTTATCCTGACCGCGACCTCCGGAGATACCGGGAGCGCCATTGCAAATGCTTTTTACGGAATGGACAACATCAAGGTAGTTGTTCTGTTCCCTTTGAAGGAAGTAACCGCGCGTCAGCGCAAGCAGATGACAACACTTGGCAGGAATGTAACCATACTTTCTCTTGATGGGAAATTTGACGATTGTCAGGCGCTGGTCAAACAGGCATTCGCTGACCAGGAACTGGATTATCTGAACCTCTCGTCCGCAAATTCGATCAATATCGGACGTCTTATACCCCAGACAATGTACTACTTCTATTCGTTCGCAAAGCTCCGGTCCGGTGATCCGGATGAACAGGCGGTTTTCTCCGTTCCTTCCGGTAATTTCGGTGATCTCTGCGGTGGTCTGATAGCAAAGAACATGGGGCTGCCGGTCAGTAAGTTTATTGTTGCGACGAACGAGAATGACGAATTTCCGAAGTTTGTCGAATCAGGTATCTATGAAAAAATTGTACCCTCCCTTAACTGTATCTCAAGCGCCATGAATGTAGGCCATCCGAGTAATATTCCCAGACTGGTTGCTCTGTATGGAGGAAACATGGATGAGCAGAGTGTTATAAACACCGCTCCGAATCTCGATCGCATCAGGGAAGACATGTACGCGGTTAGCATTAATGATAATGAAACAGAGGCAATGATAAAGGATGCCTATGAAGAACACGGTCTACTGCTCGAACCCCATGGTTCAGTTAGCTGGGCAGGTCTTCAGCGTTATCTTCAGGAAACGGGAAATCACAGGGATCAGCTCTGTATCTCACTGGAAACAGCCCATCCCGCAAAATTCCCAGAAAAGATACGCGAAATTCTCTCTCTCGATCCTGAATTACCTCCGAGCCTTCAGGGATTAGAGGAAAAGGAAGAGTCTTACGAACACCTGCTGGAGGGTTATCCTGCTTTTAAAGCCTTCCTGAGAGAAAACTACTAGCCCGCAAAGCAAAGGCGAATAAATGAAGTACATCATCATTCTTGGAGACGGTATGTCTGACCGTCCGATTGATAGTCTGAACGGAAAAACTCCGCTCATGGTTGCTGATACACCGAATATTGACTCATTGTCCGCAAAAGGCAGATGCGGGAAATTTATAACCGTACCTGCAGATATGCCCCCTGGAAGCGCGGTGGCGAACCTTAGTGTACTCGGTTATAACCCCGCAGAAGTTTTTTCGGGAAGGGGAGTGCTGGAGGCGGCGAGTATGGGAGTAGAGCTGGAGTATTCTGATCTCGCAATGAGGTGTAATCTCATCTGTATCGAAGACAAGAAGATAAAAAACCACTCCGCAGGACATATCAGCACAGTAGAATCTCATCAGCTTATTGAAGCGCTTAATGAGCAGTTGGGATCTGACATAATGAGATTCTATCCGGGGGTAAGCTACAGGCACCTGTTCGTTCTTAAAGACGGAAGTGATGACATTTCCTGTACACCACCAAATGATGTGCCGGGCACGTATTACAGCGAGGTTATGGTCGAAGGTTCCGGGGCAGCCGGAGAGAGGGCAGCTGCACTCCTTAACAACATCATCATGAAATCGCATGAAATACTCGGCAGTCATCCTGTAAATCAGAAGCGAATCGCAGAAGGGAAGGACCCGGCTAATTCCGTCTGGTTCTGGTCCCCCGGATACAGGCCGAATATGAAAACCATGACCGAACTCTACGGAATAAAAGGAGCAGTCATCTCAGCGGTGGATCTTGTGAAGGGTCTCGGTATTTACGCGGGACTGGACGTTATTGATGTAGAAGGAGCAACAGGGCTGTACGACACTAATTACGAAGGCAAAGCAAAGGCTGCTGTAGACGCTTTGAAAGGTGATTACGATTTTGTCTATCTTCACGTAGAGGCAACTGATGAAGCCGGTCATGAGGGCAATGTTGATCTGAAGATCAGGACCATTGAGTATCTCGACAATCGAGTTGTGAAGTACATCATCGAGCAGACATCGCATATGCGGGAAGACATCTCCATTGCTATTACGCCTGATCACTCCACTCCCTGTGATGTAAGAACCAATGTTCATGACCCCGTGCCGTTCCTGATACATCATCCAGGAGAAAAACCTGACGATGTTACACAATACGATGAGGTCAGTACCGAAATCGGGAGTTACGGCACCATCGAAGGAGGCAAGTTCATGAAGTTACTGCTGCAGCGCTGAACCATTGCACCGACTTGCATTGGAAGATCAATGAGTTCAGCATGCTGCGGGAACAAATAGATGCGGTTACCGTATAACAAATGTAAATAAGTAGTTCTGTGCTGGATTTCAAATGGAAAGCAGAAGAATGGAGTTAATAAAATGAAATTTCTGTCAACAGTAGCAGCGATAGTAGTGTTTGCTGTGATCGGCACGGCTCAGGCATATACCGTGGAGGAAATCAATGAACAGATGAACGCTTCTTTCGATCACCTGACGGGAACATTTGCGGAAGGAGCTTACGAAACTCTCATTGAGGCTCATGCAATGATCGAAGAGACTCTTCAGGAGGAACCTGAGACTCTGAATGCTCTTGTAGCTGTTGAAACCCTGGATTACCTGGTTAAGTACAATCTGTCGTGCTTTGAGGCTCTTGAAGGGAATACTGAAGAAGCCTTTACCTGGCTTCAGGAAGCAGTTGATGCGGGATTCACGGATACTGCCTGGATTGAGCAGGATGAAGACCTGTCCGGTCTTCGGGATGACCCAAGATTTCAGGAAATCCTCTATACTGCTGGAGAGAAAAAATTCGGTGACTCCGATGAAAAAGATTGTGATAGCTGCTCTAATAGTTGTGATTGATACCGCTGAAAATCAAATAGTGACAGGCACTATTTATCTGTATCGCTCACCCAAATCAGAATTCAGTGTATTTCGAGGCTGAACCCTTTGATTTATTGACTGGATATTTTTCATCATTGAGATCGAGCTTGCGATTGACTATCTGTTCGATATCGAGTTCCATTTCGTGAGCAAGAATAGTTAGAAAAATCGCTATATCAGCGATCTCCTCTCCTATTGCCATTTTCTGTTTCTCATCGAGTTTCCTGGATTCATCACTTGTCTTCCAGAGGAAGTTTTCCAGAAGCTCAGCCGATTCAATGGAGATTGCTTCAGCCAGATTCTTGGGATCGTGAAACTGCTTCCAATCCCGCAGATCACGGAATTCCAGTATTTTTTCTCGCAACCTGTCCAGCATATTGTTCTCCTTCAGTTAATGAAGCGTTACATTTCGATACTATGCTTCGCAAAGTTACCGATGTGTTTCTTGATAATCAAATCCTCTACTCAGAGTAATGAAAATATTCCCCATCACAATCAGAGAACATTAATCAGCGTATTGTGGATATGTAACCCCCTCCACCTAGTAGGTGTAGACGTCCGGCATCCGCTGCCACTGTGATCCGCATTCATGCATGAATGAAATGCAGTCATCAGCGGCTTCGAATAGACTTCCCTCCAGTTCCTGCGGCGTGAAAGCAAGCCTGATCTCAAGGGCGTTCTGAATCTGTTCATCTGTCATCCCCATGTAGTGCGCTGCTTCGATTGCTTCAGCGGAAAATCCGTTTTCTTCGAGGTTATTCAGATATGCTGAAGCCATGACTGCGGTTATGTACGTATCTTGCAGTCCTTCCAAACGGCAGACATCGAGAAGATAGTCGAATCGATCAGCTGTTATTTCCATGAATATGCCGGACAGGTCCTTGTAGTAAATGTAGCATAACGCCTGTTCAATAGCCCAGAATTCATCATCGTCATTCAGTGCACCGCCCATCCTGTCCAGGGATATCTTTGCGGCTTCCATAACCGCATTGAGTCCCATGGCAGCTTCAGCGAAGGAGTTGAGTGCGGCAGCTTTTTGAGGTGAAAGCCCGTCCCCCGGTATGAGGGAATCAACATGAACAACTAATGGAATGGCGTAAACGGTGTAGTCCGATCTTGGAGGGTCCATGCCGATAGCCTTTATGGCATCACTCCACTTGTCAATTATCATATCCAGCATATTGCTGAAAAGCCAGCCTGTTATTCCGGATCCAAAGTCTATGAATTCAAGAAAATCCATCGAAATTCCAGGTAACGATGAAAACTTGTCCATTGAATCTCTGATCTTTTTAATCGCTTCATCAACCTGTTCAGGAGGTTTGCCTGTTGCTACCGCAAGCCTCTGCCTTAGTGCATTTCCAGGCTGTGCAACACCATCAGGCGGTTTGAACAAGCGCAGACTTCTCGATCTAAACGGTGACGGTGGTGGTGGTGGAACAGGAAAGTCTTTGAGCAAGGGTAGATCCTTACGTAGTCCTGCACCACCGGCCTTGATAAGAGTGTTTCCATATGAGAGTTCAGTGTTCTCATTCAAAGGTACCCAGAGTTCTATCCGGGTATGACTGTATCCCTGCGGGAAGTATCGGATGTAGTAACCGTATGGATGCCATGACCATCTGCCTACAGGAATGTCCCTCTCATTGTACTCTTCGGGAGGATCACCATGGATGATCGCGATTTCCTCCAGCTCCTCGTATGAGGATTCAGCCCTTGAAAGAGTGTTTCTTATTCCGGCTTCAGCTTCCAGCACTGACCTTGCCGGTCCCGTCAGGTCCCCGAGCAAATCATCCAGCATATCGTCGGGAATGAGACCCAGCGCCCCGCCGTTGAGTTCGAAGATTTCCTCGGGAGTAAGTAGAATAGATGCATTAATCTGCTTATCATCACTCATATCAGAGAACTTGCATCTTGCGAGGACTGCCCAGATAAGTGATTGAACTTCAGTTTGGGGGATTTCACCATGATCTGACGAATGATCCAGGATCGCCTGAATAATATCACTTCTGCTGCCTTCCAGAGGCGCGTAAATGTATCCGTCGCCTCCAGTATCGGAAACGTAAGAGCCTGCATGAAGGCAATAGCTTCTTGCTTCGAGTTCATAAGCTCCCGGTAGAAGGAAAATCAATCCATCTGAATTAATCGGCATATCGTATAGAGGAGTGAAGAACTCCGGTTCGAAACCGTCCATTTCAGGACATTCGAAAACGGCATCTTCCAGTCCGGTCGTAATCACAGGTTCCTGTTCAAGAAGACCTCCGAGGTCAGGGAGATCAACTGGAATATCCGGTATCGATGGGATCGAGAACTGTGCTTGTGCTGCTACAGATACCAGCAGGAGTATGAGTAGTAAAAACAGCTTATATCTCATGACGGTTTCCCTTCAAGAAAATGTTTCTCAAACTAACAGTTAAATACAACATAAATTAAATCATCGTTGTCGCCTTAGCAAGTCCTCTCAAGATAGCTCATTCAGGCCTGGAAGTGTATTATTTCAGGAGCAGATTGCAGATTGGATGCAGGAGAACAGGGGAAACGAATCAAATTAAAA
>JAUWJE010000160.1 GCA_030607835.1 Candidatus Fermentibacterota bacterium
CCCTATCTTGCTGAAAAACTCCTCTCATGTCCCAGCTGTCAGGTAATCTGGAATTCAACGCTGAAATCCATAAATGGAAATGAGGGAGTTGAAGGTGTAACTCTTTTAACGCCTGAAGGTGAGAAAAATATTTCTCTGGATGGCGTATTCATGTATGTAGGCAGGAAACCGGCCACAGAACCATTTAAGGGTCTGGTGGACCTTAACGAAAATGGAACCGTAAAAACACATGATATCGTGCATACATCCAGAAAAAATGTTTTCGCCGCTGGAGACGTAACCGATAATGAATTGAAACAGGTCGTTACAGCTGTATCTGACGGTGCAAGAGCAGCTTCAGCAGTCTTCGATCTATTTCAGTAGTAGGGTTAATAAAAATGGCATTACTCTCTGACAGTGATACACAGGAGATCGGTAAAATCTTCGGAGTGCTCTCAAAAACTGTGTATCTAAGAGTCTACACACAGAAAATGAATTGTCCGACATGCTCCGATACGGAGATGATACTGAAAGAACTCGACGCACTCTCAGACAAATTGAACCTGACTTTCCTGAATCGGAAGACAGAAGCGGAACAGGCTTTAAAAGATGGTGTTGACAGAACACCGGCAATTGTTGTTTCTGATGGAACCCATTCCAGAGTAAAATTCTTTGGCGCGCCTTCGGGCTACGAGTTCAGTTCGCTTCTTACCTGTATCGTAGATGCCGGTGGATCTGAAGAACCCCTGACAAAGGATACAACGGACTTTCTTGATGAGCTTGAAACTGACCTGAACATGCAGGTGTTTGTTACTCCAACCTGTCCTCACTGCCCTGGAGCGGCCGTTCTTGCAAGCAGAATGGCGCGCTACAGCGAAAAGATCAATTCAGCGGTCATTGAAGCCAATGAGTTTCCAGAGCTATCCAGCAAATTCAATGTCCAGGGAGTACCAAGAACAGTGATAAATGAAAAGTTCTACGCGGAAGGCACCCTGCCGGAATCAATGATGATTCAGGCTCTGCAGAAGGCTCTGAAGGACGATCCTTCAGGTTCCATCAATATCATGGACTACCTCCAGAACGATTGATCTTTGTATCTTATTGTTTATGGTGATATATTTTTTCTTCCCTGTCACTATACTATCCATCAATAATCCGGAGGTTTCTTATTTCTGTTTTTCTTATAACTATCTCACTTTTTGCAGCTCCCATAGAATTCCCGATGGAAAGTACGGGTGTTCTTGAAGCATACAGCTTCTTCAATCAGAGCGTTGAGCATTTCATCTACGGTAATATTGAAGCCGATATAAGAATTCTCCGGAGAGGTCGGTTTTCATGGAAACTGGGCCTTGCCATGGAAACCTACATGGGTGAAAGCTGGAACAGTCCCGAGATGAAATTCAACTTATATGGCGGTCACTGGAACCTCAAGACTCAGCTCGAATATCAGCTGGATCCGCTCCTTCTCAGACTGTACACCGACCATGAATGTTTTCATAACATTGATATGGCCGATACGCTTTCCGAGTACACGAATAACATCAAGCTGGGAGTTGTGCTGGAAGATCCGGCTCCCGCCTTCAGTGAGGATCTTTACCTGTTGCCTGCCGGATGGCCGGATGGCTGGTTTTCACTCGGTTTATACAGACCGAGAGGAGACACCTTCCAGAAAGGTCATGACTTCAACTGGTCTATGCATGGTGATGTGAACTTCGAAGGAGCAACATGGCACGCATGGCTGTCCGGAGTGAGATATCACGCTGATTTCTTTTTCCATGACGATGGAGACGGCTCATCCAGACACCGGGGTGAACTGTACTTCGCATACAGAACACCTGCAGGCTCATTTGAGACTCATCTGACACACTATTTCAGAGATACACAGCCATTCAGATCACTCGAAGGTGAAACCTACTGGGGAATCAGATTCATCTGGTGATTTCTATCAGCCAAGTACCGTTTCGGAAATTACCATCGGCGGAACACTGATTTGTCCTTTGCGCACTGCACTTCCCAGAATCTCGATACCATTGAATAAATCAAGAGGTTTCCAGTTCCATCGGAAATCTTTAACAGGATGTACGATTCTCCCATTCTCAACAAGGAACACTCCGTCTCGCGTCATTCCGGTAAGGCTAAATTCCTTCTGATCAACAAAGCGGATATACCAGAATCGTCTGAAGAGAAGGGCTCTGCCGTCAACACTTTTAATGAGGTCCACCGTTGATCCCTCTCCACCTTCAATGGCAAGTGTTTCAGGAATGAACAATGGCTCTCTGTCCGTCTTCTTTGCCCAGTATCGCTGGCATGGCTGATTAATGAGTACACCATTCTCGATCCAGACAGCATCCTCTGCTGCAAGACCTTCTTCGTTGAACGGAACACCTTTCAGAATACCGTTCACCATACTGCTCATTGTAAACAGATCTCCGGTAACCTTCTCCCCCTGCCTGCCTGTGAAAGCCGTTAATCCTTCATCAGCTTGTCGGGCATTCAGAGACCAGGCGATATACGGAACAAGATCTGCAACAGCCTGCGGCTCGAGAATCAGTTTGTATGAACCAGGTTCAAGATCAAGCTGATTCATATCAGTTTCGGCCTCCTGAGCAACTTCTTCGATAGTGTTTCCAACCGGAAGATCGCGCCATGCTACAGAATTGATGGATCTGTAGCTTGAACCCTCTCCCCTGTCCATCGTTAATCTGAGAAAAGCTGATGTGGACCTATGGAACCCCAGGTTCCCTGTGGAAGTGCCAAGAACGGTCGTATCAATACTCACTCCCGTTATTCCGGAAGCTTCCATACTATTTCTCTCAGCAGTTTCAATCGCGGCTGCCACTGCTCCGGTGCGATCATCCGGATTCGCTTCAGCAGTTTCAGCATCCCATTTCTCTACAATTGGATAAACCTGACCGGCATCAACAGGAGGCATGTACTCAGGGTCAGGTGAGGCAGTTTCAAGCATTTCCATGGCGGAATCGATTATCGAGGGAATCGCATCCATGTCTATCCTGTGAGTACTGTAGACAGCCTGCCTTTCTCCATCACCAAGTGTCAATCGAAGTCTACGTTCGAAAGTATCCACGTTCTGAGTAATTCTGTTCTGACCGAATCTGACAGTTGCCAACCGCTGCTCGGTCAGCTTTGCCAGCACATCAGGAACGGAGGCCTGCTCCAGGATTGCATCAATGAATACAAACATCTCTTCCCTGGTCATTCCGCACCCCTTCCTACTTCGATATCCCTGAACCTGGACACACTGGCTCCGTGGGTCATCCTGGCGGACTGAACAGGTTCCCCCTTGCCGCATGTAAGCAGTCCCATAGACCTGAAAAATCTTTTATCGGAAATGCCGTCACAGGAGCCCCAGAAATCTCTGGTTTTAGATCTGTAGATGACCTTTTTGAGCGGCTGGATCTTCTTGCCATTCCTTATCTCCCAGAACATGTCACCACCGAACTGGAAATTGATTCTTCTCTGATCAATACTGAATGACCCGCGCCCCTCTATGAATACACCTTTCTCTACTTCTGAAATGAGATCATCAGGAGTAACCTGTTCTGTTCCCGGCTCAAGATAGAAATTAGGCTGTCTGTGTATCGGGAAACAGGCAAAGTCCATAGCCCGGCAGCACCCTCTGCTATGCTGCCTGTCAACAAGAAGAGCCGTTTCCCGAACAGAACCGAATTCCTGAAAAATACCGTTCTTAATTGTATACCATTTCTGACCAGGTACTCCGTCATCGTCCCATCCCCAGCTGGCTACTCCGTACGGGAGTGTATTGTCAGCGATGAAATTCACAATCGAAGAACCGTATTTCAAATGCTCCTGGTCGCTGATATTGAGAAAGGTTCTGCCGGCCATATTCGCTTCCCAGCCAAGAACTCTGTCACTCTCAGTGGGATGTCCTACGGACTCATGCATAGTAAGGCTGAGGTTAGTTCCATCAAGCACGAGATCCATTATACCCGATGGACCTTCAGGAGCCTTCACCTTCATAATAGCTTCTTCCCTGGCTTTCTCTGCCCAGGCGATCATGTCCACTTCCTCTATCCATTCCCATCCTGCTATCCTCGCGCCATCCTGAAGAGAGCGACTCTGCATATCATCGTTGTGTACAGCGTATGCCATCAGAAGAGGCTGAGAAAATGTCAGATCGGATGAGACCATGGTTCCCTCTGTGTTCCCGAAGACCCTCCTTCTCCTTTCGAACCATAGATATGACCAGCTCATACTGATCAATGGAGAGGAATGTATAATATTGGCTGAACTTGCCAGAAGATCCATCTTCTCTGTTCTTGGTATCTCAAAAGGATTCTGCGCGCAAGGGCCATCGTAATGTCCGGTTTCAGGCTTTTCAATGGAGAGCTTCACCATACCACTCGTTGCAGACGACCCCGATTTAGCCACATCAACAGCCCTTTCAACGGTTTTTTCGATGAGACCGGTTTCAAATCCACTGCATGAAGCAAATCCCCAGCAGCCATTCACGAGCACTCTTATTCCGATTCCCTGGTTTGCCTGTAATTCAGTCTCAGCCAGTCTCTGCTTCCGGAATGCAATGCTTTCAAGGTCAACGTTCTCGACTCGAACATCACCGTAATCCACCCCTCGATGCTGAAGCTGCTCAATAATCTCAGCCGCGAAACCTCTCATTTCTTCAATCATTGGATATTTCCTTCCGAATTGCTCATGGTTTCATTATTACCGCTTGAAGGACAGTCCGTTTTCTCAAGAATCCTGGTCATTCTGATGTTGAAATTCTTCTTCGATCTCAACCTCCGATTGATGACAACTGCAGCTATAATACCCGCGAACAGACCGATACCCGCACCGATCGCTCTGACTGAATCGCTTTCATTCATCATGAAAAAATATCCGGCTGTAAGAAGGAGTACGGGCAGCAGGAATGTGGAAGAAATAATTGCGAGTGACGCGGCCGGTGCAAGTTCAAGCTCCACTAGATCCCCGGGTTGAGCCTCTTTTTCATTCTTAATCCAGCCTTCTGTCTTTGATGATTTTCCGCCTGATAGTGAAAAACAGGATCCCCTGGCCTCACAACCTTCACATTCATTTGTACCGGTCTGTGAAACCAATGCTTCATCATCTCTCACCTTAAGCACAACACCGTTCAGTTTCATCATTCCTCCAAATTATATATATGTGATCGAGTTTACTCCCGAATATCAATGCGTTTTAAAGAGAACAGTGTTCCTCACAGCTAACCTGTTAATTTCAACCTGTTCCGACCACCCTGAGATATAAGCCCATGACTCCCTTTTATGAAAAATCGGAATCATATATCAATAGCTGTTGATAAGAAAAATTTCATTTGACTCTGAACTGGAGAAGTACCATGCA
>JAUWJE010000056.1 GCA_030607835.1 Candidatus Fermentibacterota bacterium
AGACTTAACATCACTCCTGCCCAGACAGGCAACCGTTCCCTGGCGGGAATTCAAAGATTCCGCCCTCACAACTTCCCAGAGTATGTGAGTGGAAGCATTCATTCCGAAGAGCTCATCAGGAAGATCAACTTTATCTATCTCTTCGCCATTCATGGTGTATACTCTTGCGTCAGCCATGATTAATTGCCACCTCCCGAACGTCTCTTCCGGATGAGCAGATAACTGTTCTTGGATCCGGGGACAGCACCTTTGAGAATAAGCAGGTTGCGCTCTTCATCAATCCGGACAACTTCAAGATTACGGACAGTCACTCTTGTACCGCCATCCCTTCCCGGCATTTTCTTATTCTTCCAGACTCTCGACGGTGTCGCACACTGTCCGATAGAACCAGGATTTCTTTGTGACTTGGTTCCATGTGTAGCATCTCCGGATGAGAACCCATGACGCTTTACAACACCCTGGAAACCTTTTCCTTTTGTAATTCCCGTAACGTCCACTTTTTCTCCGGGAAGAAACATTGAAACGGTCAGGAAATCACCTGACTTGACTTCACCGTCCGGAACAGGAACTTCGCAAAGTCTTGCAACAGGAGGAGCGTCACTTTTGTCAAGATGACCAAGAAGTGGTTTGCTCAGTCTGTTCTGCTTCTTTGACCAGTATCCAATCTGTATTGCCTCGTAGCCGTCAGTTTCCATGGTTTTTACCTGTGTAACTGGATTCGGCTGAGCCTCAAGCACAGTGACAGGGACAGCTTTACCGTCATCTTCAAAGATGCGAGTCATCCCTATCTTACGAGCCATAATTCCGCTCATAAATCACTTCCCATCGCTGAAGTCCCCTTGAAAGGCGGGGGGACAAGCGTTTCTGTCAAAATCCGCTCACCAGGCAACCGCCATTGCCAGGTGCTGCGGAAGATCTCTTAATCCGGAAAACCGGATCAGTTAGAATAAGAACTGGTTTTCTATACTTCGTTCATTTCCACATCCACACCTGCGGGCACATCCTGTGACCGAAGCGCGGCTGCGGTTTCTTCATTTGGATCCATTATCTCTATCAGCCTCGAGTGGATCCTCATCTCGAATTGCTCACGTGATTTCTTGTTCACATGAGGACTTCTCAGAACCGTAATAACAGACCTCTTCGTAGGGAGAGGAATCGGCCCCGAAACACTGGCTCCTGTTTTTAAAACTCCCCGCACTATAGCTGCCGCTGAGCGGTCAAGAAGCCTGTGATCGTATGCTCTGAGCTTGATCCTCAACCGATTAGCCTTCAATACATTCTCCTGTCACCATTATCACCAGCCCTTATGCAGGCTGAAAATACCCATCTGCTCAAGAAGTTTTCGTGTGATGTTCTCTGCAACCAGTGCGTAATCATAGAATTGCATTGAAAAACCAGCACGACCCTGTGTTAGTGAACGTAGGGCGCTACTATAACCAAAAAGTTCCGCAAGGGGAACCCTTGCATTAATTGACTGTACTTCTCCTCGGGGCTCCATGCTGACAATTTTGCCCCGCCGGGAATTCACATCACCGATTACTTCTCCTACATAACTGGACGGACAAATGATATCAAGTCTCATAACCGGTTCCCTGAGAACAGGTTTACCTTTTTTCAGACATTCCCGCAAAGCCATCGCCCCGGCGTAGGAGTAGCCTGTTTCACTGGAGTCTGTCGCATGAAGTTCGGCTTCCAGAAGTTCTACTCTAATTCCGTCCAGAGAGAAACCCGCAAGCGGTCCCGCACCGATCGACCCCATAACACCTCTTTTTATGGCATTCGCGAAATGTTCCGGAAAGTTCTTGTTATCAGGCATATTAATAAATTCCACACCGGATTCTGCAGGTGATACCCTGAGCAGAGCATGACCGAAATGCCCTCTACCCTGAATGGATTTTCTGAATTCGCCGGAACCTGTAGCTCTGCGTGAAATGCTCTCTCTGTACGAAACCTGAGGCTTACCGGTTCTCACCAGAACTCCGTATTCACGTTGAATTCTGTCAGCGATAACCTCAAGGTGAAGCTCACCCATCCCCTTGATCAATGTCTGTCCGGATTCTTCATCGATGCCCACTCTGAAGCTTGGATCTTCATTTGCAAGTGAGGAGAGAGCGTCTTCGAGTTTTCTCTCGTCCGAGGTACTCAAAGGTTCAATTGCTATCTGCATTACAGGTGCAGGAAAAACGATGGATTCAAGAACAACAGGATTGCTGTGAAGCGTAAGTGTGTCTCCGGTAACAACATCTTTTAATCCTGCAGCCGCAATATCACCAGCCTGGACACTGTCAAGATGAGTTCTCTTGTTCGCATGCATTCTTACGAGTCTGGTAAGTCTTTCCTTCTTTCCAGTTCTGTTATTCAATACATGAGCACCATCTTTAATCTTTCCGGAATAAACTCTCAAAAACGCGAGTCTCCCAAGATGAGGATCACTCTGAACCTTGAAAACCAGTGCTGTGAATGGAATATCGGGGCGACGCTCTATCTCCATTTTGGATCCGTCTTTGAGATGTCCGATTACCGAAGGTAATTCGGATGGAGATGGGAGCCAGTCGACTATTGCATCAATGAGTTGCTGAATACCTATATTCTTCAGTGCGGCGCCACAGAGGACCGGAACAATTTGTCCGGAAATCGTACCGATTCGAAGAAGTCTTCTGACATGCTCAGAACTCAGATCTCCACTGAAGTATTTCTCCATGGCGGTCTCATCAAGCATTGCTGCTGCTTCCCAGAGTGTAGCTCGCGAATCCGTATATTCGGCTTTGTACTCAGCAGGAATTTCTTCAATGCTGAACATGGCACCCTGTGATGTTTCATCAAAATAAACCGCATGACCTTCGATGATGTCGATAATTCCGGAAAAATCTGTCCCGCTGCCTATGGGCAGAATTACTGGAACCGGTTTTGCGCCAAGCATGTCACGAATCATTTCAAGGACTCTTGGAAAATCCGCTCCCTGCCTGTCCATTTTATTAACGAAGGCAATTCTGGGAACATTGTACCTGTCAGCCTGATGCCAGACTGTTTCTGATTGAGGTTCCACACCCCCTACCGCACAGAATATCGCAACTGCTCCGTCCAGAACCCTCAGACTTCTCTCAACCTCGGCTGTAAAATCCACATGACCGGGAGTGTCAATTATATTGATCTGGTGAGTTTTCCATGTGACGGTGGTTGCAGCGGACTGAATCGTGATGCCTCTCTCTTTTTCCTGGGGCATCCAGTCCATTACTGCTGTTCCATGATCAACATCACCGAGACGGTGCACTATTCCTGAATAGTACAATATCCGTTCGGTGGCAGTTGTCTTGCCGGCATCTATGTGCGCCATGATACCGATATTCCGAATTTTATCAGAAAGGGATTTGCTCATGAGAGCTTTATCCTCCAGTTTCGCTATGTCGGAAGCAATCTATCGCTGGAGGAACTCAGAGAGTGTGAACCTACCAGCGATAGTGAGCAAATGCCTTATTGGCCTCCGCCATTCTATGTGTATCTTCTCTTTTCTTTACACTGCCGGCATTCTCACCTTTAGCCGCATTCATAATTTCCGTTGCAAGTTTCTCTGTCAGACCTTTTCCGCTTCTGGCTTCCGCATACTGGATAATCCAGCGCATTGCAAGCGAGTCCCTTTCCTGAGGTTTAACTTCCATCGGAATCTGGTAGGTTGATCCACCAACACGTCGGGATTTTACCTTGAGCTGGGGACGTACATTTCCCATGGCTCTGTTGAATACGGTAACGGCATCCTGTCCTGTTTTTTCAGTAATGACGTCCATGGCATCATAGAAGATTCTTTCGGCCACGGATTTCTTTCCCTTTTGCATAAGTTTATTGATAAACTTGGCCATAAGCAGATTGCCGTATTTCCTGTCAGGAAAAGCTTCCCGCCTTTTTGGCCGTGATCGTCTAGCCATTTAGTCCTCCTCGTCTGCATAACAAATATGCAGAACGCGTTTTACCTTGTTTTCCTCGTGCCGTACTTTGAGCGACCCTGCATTCTTCCTTCAACACCTGAAGTATCTTCAACACCCCGGATAATATGGTACCTTACTCCGGGAAGATCCTTGACTCTGCCGCCTCTGATGAGCACAACAGAGTGTTCATTAAGATTGTGATCGATACCGGGTATGTAAGCAGTTACTTCAAAACCGTTTCGTAAGCGCACCCTGGCAACCTTCCGCAGAGCGGAATTCGGCTTCTTTGGTGTTGAGGTGTATACCCTGGTGCAAATACCCCTTTTCTGCGGGCATCCGGTTAATGCAGGTGCCTTGGTCTTGGACACCTTTTTCTTGCGCCCTTTTCGCACAAGTTGGTTTATTGTGGGCACTACTGTAGCTCCTTTCAGAAAGCTCTTATCACTTTGCACCTATCCAGGTACAGAGGGTGTTAAGTCTATATATCAAAATCGGTTTCGTCAATATCAAGTTCTTCCATATCGTCAAGCACTACCGGTTCAGGCAGGGAGTCACCATCAGGAAGAGTGAGTTTAACATTTCTATACCTTTTTATACCTGTTCCAGCAGGAATCAGATGTCCAACAATTACATTCTCCTTCAATCCGCGAAGGTAGTCTATCTTTCCTGCGGTAGCAGCATCTGCAAGAACACTGTTTGTTTCCTGGAAGGAAGCTGCTGAAAGGAAACTGTCTGTTGCCAGGGATGCTTTCGTGATTCCAAGCAGAAGAACGGCTGATGTCGCAGGTTTTGCTCCCTCTGCCATCATTCTCCTGTTCTCTCTCTGCAGAACAAGCCTGTCAATCTGTGCTCCCTCAAGGAATGTGGTATCGCCGGGATCGTCAATCCTGGCTTTTGCAAGCATCTGCCTTACAACAATACTGATGTGCTTATCGTTTATCTTAACACCCTGCAGGCGATATACTTCCTGAATCTCATTCAGTAGATACCTTTCCGCTGCCTCTGTTCCCATGATTCTTAATATATCATGAGGTGAGAGAGGTCCTTCAGTAAGACGATCTCCCGCCTTAACTCTGTCTCCTTCGCGAACTCTGATATGTACAGAAGCCTGTATTTTCACGGCGGATTCCTGACCCTGATCAGCCCTGATTGTTACGGTTCTGATCCCGGCCTTGATAGGACTAAGAGAAACTACACCATCGATCTCAGCGATGCTTGCGGCATCTTTGGGTATCCGGGCTTCGAAGAGCTCATCCACTCTTGGAAGTCCTCCAGTGATATCACGCTGTTGACCGAGTTTTCGCTCAATCCTGGCGATATGAACACCAAGCCTTATAAGGCTTCCATCATGAACTCGAAGGTGTGCTCCGCTGGGAATCGGGTATTTGCCTTTTACGGATTCACTGATAAACTGCTCCACCGGATCCTTATCGCTCTTCACTCGGCCATGTTGAGAGATATGACTCCTGGTTCCTCTGGAAGTGAAGTCGGAAACTACCATCATGTTACTATCAGTTATGATGTCCTGAAGGCATTTGACCAGTTGTCTGGTTCCCTGATGCCCTCTGTCCAGCGAATGAATTATGATGATAAACGGTTCTTTCTGACTGAGATCGGCAAGCACCTCGGCGAATTTTTCCTCAAGAAGATCGTTTTTCCGTTTCGTCGCATCCTCAAGCGCTGCAGCGGCTTTCTTCAGGGCGTTGATTTCCTTCCTGGCTTTCTTTCCAAGAATTTTCTCAATCTCACCGGCAGCGATTATGAATGCAGCATACTTGCCAGTACCAACCTTCCTGCAATCAACTGAAATGAGTGGAATATCCTGATCCTTCATTCGGTCGATGAATCCCTCTACAAGGGTTTCAGTTCGGTACGAACTCACTTCATGATAAGTGTAGATAATACGTCCGGAGCCCTCTTTCATCTCCTTGACAAGTTCTCCAAGTGTGAAAAGTTCTTCTTCCCGACGTCTTGGACGACCACTGAGAACAACCATCTGTTCAGGAAGTATGAAAATATGGGGATGAAGAGTTTTGCTTCTGTCCTCCACAATAACCATCTGTTTTCTCTGCTCACTGTCGATATCTTCCTTGAGAGTAGCATCTTCCTCGATATCAACGTAGTGAACACTACCAGCCTGTTCGGCGACAATCGGAATTATGAATGGATCGCTTCTGCAGATAACATCATCCTTCTCAATCTTCTGACCGTCTTCAACATCCATCAGTGAGCCGACAACAATATCGTATGTGGACTGAACTTCTCCGGCTTTATCAAGGATATCCAGCTGAGTATTGCGCGTACTGACCATTATCTTTTTACCGCTGTCGTCAGTACTCATCACAACACATGAACTTCTGAAGCTGATTACACCAGAATGTCTTGCGATTACTTCGGATGCTCTCGTTTCTCTTCCGGCAACACCACCGGTATGGAATGTACGAAGGGTAAGCTGTGTTCCAGGCTCTCCAATGCTCTGCGCGGCAATCACACCAACTGCCTCACCGATTGTAACCATTCTGTTTCTGGAAAGGTCCCAGCCGTAGCATTTAGCACATAAACCCCTGGGCGCTTCGCAGGCCAGAACGCTTCTGATCCTGACAGACTCAACTCCCAGCTTATCTATTTCGGAAGCAAGTTCAACTGTGATTTCCTGACCCGCTTGACATACAACATCATCGGTTCCGGGCTGATAGATTGTCTCAGCAGCAACCCGTCCCAGTATTCTGTCGCGGAGAGGTTCGATGATCTCTTCCCCTTCTTTTAGTGCGGTTATGGTCCTTCCCCGGATTGTACCGCAATCCTCTGTGGTCGAAATCACATCCTGACAGACATCAACAAGCCTTCTGGTGAGGTATCCTGCGTCAGCCGTCTTAAGAGCGGTATCTGCAAGTCCCTTTCTTGATCCGTGTGTAGAGATCGAATACTCGATCACTGAGAGACCCTCCTTCAATGAAGAAATGATCGGAGTTTCGATCGTTTCTCCCAGCTCTCCCGTAAGTTTTTTCCTGGGTTTAGCCATCAGACCTCTCATGCCTGAAAGCTGTTTCATCTGGTCAACACTGCCACGAGCACCGGAATTGGCCATCATGTACACGGGATTGAAACCGTGATTATCATGCCTGAGTCCTTCCATCATGGCGTCTTTCACCTGTTCAGTGGCTTTTGACCAGTTGTCGATAACTCTGTTGTATCGCTCAGCTTCCGTCAGTTCCCCGCGTCTTGAACTCTTCTCTATTTCTTCAACCTCATGTGTGGCTTTTTGAACTATATCTTCCTTCTCGACCGGGATAAGCAAGTCGCACATTCCAACGGTAAGACCTGAGGACGTTGCAAAATGAAATCCAATCTCCTTGAGGTTATCAAGGAATACTGCTGTTACCACAGACCCGAGTTCATTGAAACATCGACCTACAAGATCAGTCAAACCTTTCTTGCTGAAAACCTTCTCATGAGGAATGCACGCATTGGACATGATATAACCCAGCCCATCCGGTATTATCTCATTGAAGATAACCTGACCAACGGTATTGTAGTCTTTCCAGAAAGGAGGAGTTATTCGTTCGTTCTTCCCGTTTGTTTCCGTGATTTTGTTGATCCCTCTGATTTTAATCTTCGCATGGAGATCAACTTCCTTAGCGTCGTATGCTCCTCTTACTTCATCAACTGACGTGAAGATCATACCCTCTCCAGAAGCACCCGGGAGTGGTTTTGTCAGATAATAACAGCCAATAACCATATCGTGACTCGGTGTTGTCACCGGCTCTCCACTGGCGGGTCTTAGGATATTCCTGCTGCCAAGCATGAGAATTCGGGATTCAACCTGCGCTTCGGCTGACAGTGGGACATGAACCGCCATCTGATCACCGTCGAAATCGGCGTTGAACGCGGTGCAGGCCATAGGGTGAAGCTGAATTGCTTTGCCTTCAACAAGTACGGGTTCAAATGCTTGAATTCCAAGCCTGTGAAGAGTTGGAGCACGGTTCAGCAGGACAGGATGGTTCTCTATCACCTCTTCAAGCACTGGCCATACGATATCATCAGCCTCTTCCCATCTCTTTGTAGCTTTTTTAACGCTTTCATCGAGAAGCTCACTGATTCTGGCAACCACAAAAGGTTTAAACAGTTCAAGAGCCATTGTCTTTGGAAGACCGCACTGATCCATTTTCAGGTCAGGTCCCACGAAAATCACACTTCTGCCCGAATAATCAACCCGTTTACCGAGAAGATTCTGACGGAACCTGCCGCGCTTACCTTTCAGAAGATCGGAAAGAGACCTGAGTGGCCGCATTCCTGCGCCTTTGACCGGTTTACGCCGTGAGCTGTTATCAAGAACGGCGTCAACCGCTTCCTGGAGCATCCTCTTCTCATTACGGAGAATGACATCCGGGGCGTGAAGGTCGAGAAGTCGCTTCAGTCTGTTGTTTCTGTTAATCACTCTGCGGTAGAGGTCGTTGAGATCACTCGAAGCAAATCTTCCTCCATCCAGAGGAACCAGTGGCCTCAAATCAGGTGGAAGTACCGGCAGAATCTTGAGGATCATCCACTCCGGCTTATTGTCATCGAGCGACAGCCTGAAGGATTCAACTTCCTTCAGACTTTTTATGTTCTTCTTCCTGCGAGAGAATGTAGTCTCGTTTGCGATGCTCGTGCGAAGAGCTGTAGCCATCTCCTCAAGATCAAGATCAGCCAGCATAACTCCAATAGCTTCAGCACCCATACCTACTTCAAAGACATCCCCGTATTCCTCTTTCGCTTTTCTGTATTCATCGTCGGTAAGTATCATTCCCAATCTGAGGTCAGGATGGTCAGATTTTGTAACTATGTAGGATTCG
Source organism: Candidatus Fermentibacterota bacterium (assembly GCA_030607835.1). Taxonomy (GTDB): domain Bacteria; phylum Fermentibacterota; class Fermentibacteria; order Fermentibacterales; family JCC-6; genus Aegiribacteria. Next base: position 8,756 of record JAUWJE010000056.1, read on the forward strand.
TAGTAAATAACGCGTTCAAGCTTCAGGTTTGTCACATTAAGCAGTTTTGAGACTTTACGGGACTTGAAGTACCAGATATGCACCACTGGAACAGCAAGATCAATATGCCCCATTCGTTCTCTTCGAACTCTTGAATGAGTAACCTCAACACCGCATCTATCGCAGACTATTCCTTTGTTTCGAATCCTTTTGTACTTTCCGCAGCTGCATTCCCAGTCACGGACAGGTCCGAATATTCTCTCACAGAAGAGTCCCTCTGGTTCGGGTTTATAACTCCTGTAATTAATTGTTTCCGCTTGAGTTACTTCTCCATGTGACCATTTTCTGATAGTCTCAGGAGAAGCA
>JAUWJE010000078.1 GCA_030607835.1 Candidatus Fermentibacterota bacterium
GGAACCTTTGCGATAGCTTTCCCTGCATCTGTAAGTTGTTATCTGAACCTCGGTCTTCTCCGACCCGCGCTGCAGAAATGTAGCGACAGTTCCAAACTCAATTCCTATTGGAATTACCTTGAAACCCCCGGACTCCAGAATATTACTGGTTACATCGGGCGGAGCGCTTGTTGCAAAATCATAATCCTCCGTAGCTTTTCCAAGAAGCAGGTCTCTGACGTACCCGCCAACCAGATAAAGCTCTTCTCCCTTTTCACGAAAGATCCTGAAAAGATTTTGCGCTATTTCCATGATCTCCTCTCAACCTGATACGGTACAGAAATCCGGCTGTACCTGGATTATATCAAAAAGACTTATCTTTCGGACATACCAGGGAAGGAATAACATGTGGTAATATTGATATCTATCTGGAAGCAGATCAAGGAAGCTGGGAAAGTTAGCCTTGTTCTTTTTCGCGTAATGGTACCTGTTATTATCATTGTTAAGGTTCTAAGTGAACTGGGTCTTGTCAAATACATTGCTTTTGCCCTCGCGCCTGTAATGAAGCTCGTTGGACTTCCCGGAGAAATGGGATTGGTCTGGGCAACCGCGGTTATAACAAACATTTACGGCGGTATTGCCGTCTTCGCGACCATTGCCCCAGCGTTTCACATGTCTACAGCGCAAATAACGGTCATGGCCTGCATGATTCTGGTTGCCCATTCCATGCCGGTGGAAATATCAATTGCCAGAAAGACTGGAGTCAGAGTTCGATTCATGGTTCCTTTCAGAATACTGAGCGCTTTCCTGCTCGGTATCATCCTTCACAGTATTTACATGGTGGGAAATTTCCTCCAGGATGAAGGCAGCATCTTATGGGAACCTGCACCGACTGATGGCACACTATCTTCCTGGGCTCTATCTCAACTTCAGAATCTCTCTATCATCTTCCTGATTGTACTCGGATTGATTATCCTCATGAAAATCCTTGACAGACTCGGAATCACAAGGATGATGAACAAGCTGCTTGAACCGATCCTGACCTCAATGGGCATTGGTAAATCCGCGACTACCGTAACCATCCTCGGAATGGGGCTGGGGATTTCATACGGAGGTGGGCTCATAATAAGGGATATTGCTTCAGGAAGGCTTTCACCGAAGAATGTGTTCTTCTCCATGTCATTGATGGGACTTTCTCACTCCATTGTTGAGGACACGCTTCTGATGATGTCTCTGGGGGCAAGCATAACAGGTGTGCTTCTGGCCAGAGTAGGGTTTACATGGCTGGTAATAGCCTGCCTGGTAAGAATCGTAAATAGAATGTCGGACAGGGTTTTCTATCGCTATTTTTTCAGGTCTGCAAACATTGGGTCAGGTCCTGCATTTTAGCATTATTGAAATCGACCGGTTTAAGGCATTTGCGAATCGTGTATGCTTATACAGGCTCTATTAGTCGAGTACGGCTCTGATCTCGCGAAGGAGGGTATCCGGATCGTAGGGCTTGCGGATGAGCTGTATTCCTTTATCGAGGACAAAGCGAGTATGGATGGCATTCTGGCTGTACCCGCTGGTGAAGAGGATTCTGATATCGGGATTGGTTTTCATTATCACATCGTAGACTTCCCTGCCGCTCAATCCAGGCATGACAACATCGAGTAATGCAAGAGAAATATCCGAAGCATGCTGTTTCAGGACTTCGAGAGCTTCATGGCCATCCTCTGCAGGAAAAACAGTATAGCCAGCCCTTTCCAGCACTCGACTGGCGAGTTTGCGGACAGTATCATTATCCTCGGCAACCATGATGGTCTCGGTACCGCCAACGACCTTGCTTTTGACCCTGGTTCCTATGTCCTCGGCAGGACGCTCAACGAGCGGCAGGTATATCTTGAATGTAGTACCCAATCCTACCTCACTGTACACGTTAATATACCCGTCGTGCTGGTTTATAATCCCGAATACTGAAGCAAGCCCCAGCCCTGATCCTCTATCGACATCCTTGGTTGTGAAAAATGGCTCGAAGATTCTATTACGTGTTTCCTCGTTCATTCCGCAGCCATTATCAGACAATGTGACCAACACATAGCGCCCCTTGCGAGCAAAGAGATGAGTTTTGGTATACTCCTCTGTTATTAGCACATTTTCCGTTTCAATGGTGAGATAACCGCCCTGCGGCATAGCATCGCGCGAGTTGACGCAGAGGTTCATAAGAACCTGTTCCATTTGTCCAGGATCTGCATGAACAGTTCCAAGCCTGTGACCTTTGATGAAATTGATCTTTATATCTTCACCTATTACTCTACCGAGCATCTTGAGCATGCCATCTACCTGGTGATTCAGATCGATGTCTTTGGGGACAAGAACCTGCCTGCGGCCGAACGCGAGTAATTGCCGGGTTAGATCTGAGGCTCTGTTCGCACTCCTGTATATCTCCTCAATATTTTCGAAAATGGCGCTTCCTTCTGAAAGTTTGGCTTTTGCAAGGTCGGCATAGCCGAGAATTGCCTGCAGGATATTGTTGAAATCGTGAGCCACTCCGCCTGAAAGCAATCCGATAGCTTCCATTTTCTGTGACTGTAAAAGTTGCTCCTCGAGTTGTTTCTCCACTGTTATATCGATCATATGACCGGCAATCGAAACAGGCTTACCGCTTCTATCTTTGATGATATTAGAGGTCATTCGGGTAGGGAATGTTGTGCCATCCCTGCGCGTGTGGCCGACCTGTCCTCTTTGGAGACCCTGCTCTATCACCTTCCTGTTGAAGGGATTTACTTCTTTTTCCATTTGCATCTCATTATGGAAGATACTCAGATTCTGTCCGGACAGTTCCTCAGTTGAGTCATACCCGTGCATTTCGGCGCAAGCCCTGTTGACAAAGGTCAGAATGCCATTCATATCGGCCAGGGCTGTCCCCTCTGAGGATTGCTCCACAATCGCCGCAAGTGTACGGATTTGTTCTTCCGCTCGTTCACGCTCGATGACCATCAGATTGAAGGCCTGTGTCAGATCGGCTACCTCCCTGCCACCGCCATTGTAGCTCTGCTCCTGCACCATCTGCTCATTGCCGAAATTCTTCAGGGATTTCGACAGTTTCACAAGAGGAAGTGCGATACGGTCGCTTATAATAAAACCAAGAAGCATTATTATCAGCGCCACAATAAAGGTGATACCGATGATCTGGTTACGAGTTTCCATTATCTGATTATGCAGATAGGTCTCGTTCAGACCTAGATGAATGTGGGCTTTCATCCCGTCAATCAGCGGATATCCAACCATCAGTCCTACTTCATCTCCGATCGAGAATCTATCAAGTTGCGGAGAGTCCGCACGGATCAGATCGTGTGCTCTGGGCAGCAGGGCACGTGGAAATCCGCCATCGAACGAGTGTGTGAATATTTCTCCGTTGAAATCGAAAATGCATGCAAACTCGACGTTATCTGTTCGTAGGACAATATCGTTCAGGGCACTATGAGCAGCAACGACCTCTCCATCAATTACGCTGTGGGTGACATGCTCAGCCAGTGTTTGAGCGATGACAACGCCTCTCTTTTCCAGTTCCTGTTCGAGAGTGTTATGCATGACATTGTTCACCAGCAACGCAAGGGTTCCGCCGGTCACCAAGGCTGTAACAGCGATAATCAGGGAAATTTTGGTTTTGAGTTTCATGGTCTCACATTATGCTCGTCAGAAAGGAAACCCAGCACTAATGCCCATTCCAGAAGACCTGCATAGTCATCTTCATCAGCCTCAACGAAACCGTTGGGCATTTCGGTCATGTCCCAGTTATAGAGGCCGGAAGAGTCGCGTCCCTGCGGGTCGAAATCCAACAGTGCCTGCTGTACTTTTACCAGAATATCAGCAGGCACCTCAATGTTGGCGGCGATACCGCTGGAGGGATAGTACCGGGAAGTGTAAATGATGCGCAGTAAACCATCCGCTGCCAATTCCATGCCGAGAATATCCTGCATCCCTCCGGCATCGAATCGCCCTGCAGATACAGCATTGGCACAATTCTGGTGCGAACCGGTGTAATCATACGCAGCCAGATCATCCAGAGTTAAGCCATGTTCTGCCAGGATGATCCTTGGAATCAGATGTCCCTGTGTAGATGTGACACTGCCAAAGGCAAAATGCTTGCCGCGCAGATCCTCAATATTCCGGATTGGGCTATCTGGCGGAACAATAATTACCGATTGATATCTCGCCTCTCCCTGAGCATTAAGCCCGTGCACAAGGGGGATAACGCCGTATTTACTGTAAACCTGAATGTATGATCCCGCCCCGATGAATGCAAACTGGACTGCACCCGTTCCAAGATCATCTACAATCCTGCTGTTACCTGGCGTGAAGACAAGTTCGAAAGTATAGCCGGTTGCTTTCTCCAGATATTCCAGGAAAGGGAGATATTGTCTGGCATCCTCCTGCGGATTCGAGCGAAGATCGAAGCCGATACGAAGCACTTCTGTATCAGATGAAGCACTGTTTACACTCAGCTCACGGTCTTCGACGCAGTCGTCAAGGTCAATCTCCAGACGATCTTCTCGATTCGAGCAGCTGGAAATGAGAAGACCTGCCAGAGTAAGAAGAATGGTGAACAGAACCAGCTGGTCCTTCATATCCTTATTGTTCATAGAGATAAGACCTTTGCTGATACAGAATGAAGGTGCGATTCAATCTGGCTGCCGGTGCTGATTTGAGGGAATTCTTCAGGAAATGCAGAGTCAGCGTTGCTGGAGAGTAATGATATCTTTATCATCAGATTCCATTCAGAATATCCTGACCCCTGAACAAATGAATTATAGATAAACTAATAAAATCTCCCCCATTGACAAGGGAGAGATGATTCGAGTTTGGGAATATTGATCAGCATGACAGTGCGAATAAGCGGACTAATGGCTTTGACACGAACAGGTCATCCTGTGTATTGTCGTTTCGTGATGCAACGAAATGCTCCAGGAGATGAAGTGCATCAGAATTGGGGGTGTCAGTGGTGTCTTCAAAACAGCTTCCCTGCAGGAGGAACTAATATCGAACATGTCTGTCTCAAACAGATGTTCGAAGGGAGCTGAGTAGACACTGGATTGTGGCAAGTGACAAGATAGAAGATCTGAAGGGGAAATTGGAAGCACTCCGTGCTCAGCCTGAAAATGATGCGATAAGCACAGAGATGGTGAAGGTGTTATGCGATTCAGCATATGCGCTTTACCGCTCAGATCCTGTGCAGGCAGAAGGTTGTGCCAGCCAGGCTCTTGCTTTGGCAGAAGGAATGGGATTCAAGAGAGGGATGGCCGACAGCCACATGGCTATCGGGACGTCATACTGGGCAAGAGGTGAATACGATAAGGCGCTTGAGTGCTATACCATATCTTTAGGGATTTGTGAGGAAACAGGGGACAGGAAGGGTATTGCAAGTTGTTGCAGCAATATCGGGAACATCCGCAGGAACCAGGGTGATTACGAACGGGCTTTGGCAAGCCACATCAAAGCTCTGAAGATCAAGGAAGAAATCACAGACAAGCCAGGCATGGCAAAGAGTTATAACAATATTGGAATCATTTACGATGAGTGGAGAAAAAGTGATCAGGCACTTGATTACTACTTCAAGGCCTTGCGATTATTTGTGGAGCTTGGAGATGAGCAAGGCATTGCACTCACTTACAACAACATCGGAATAGTCTTTGAATCTCAGGGAGATTACGCTCGCGCGATTGAGCATTATCACAAGTCACTGAAAATCAAGGAAGAGATCGGAGATACAAGGGGCATCGCTTACTCCTACATGAACATCGGAACCCTTCACGAGGGGCAGAAAGAAAACGAAATCGCATTGGAATATTGTCTCAAGGCTCTGAAAATCTACGAAGTGATCGGGGATAAACGAGGCATCGCAGATTCCAATAGCAGGATAGGTCGTATTCACACTTCGCTGGAGCGCTTTGATTCTGCGATGGTTCATCTGCAGAAGGGCCTGAAGCTGGCTAAGAAGATCAGAGCAAAGGACGTGGAAGGTGATAGCTATCAGTACCTTTCCGATCTCTATCAGGCACAGGGAGATTTCGAACAGGCTCTTACTAATTACAGGAAATTCAGCGAACTGAGAGAGAGTATCTTCAGTGATAAAAGCGCTGAGAAGATCGCGCAGATGCAGGTTAGATACGAGACCGAAAAAAAAGAAAAGGAAGCGGAGATCTATCGAGGCATTTTTGAAAACACCTTGATAGGGATGTACCGGATTTCTCCCGAGGGACGCATCCTTTTGGCCAACTCTGCGCTGGTGAACATGCTGGGGTATTCCTCATCAGAAGAACTGGTGCTGCATAGCCTTGATAATGGGTGGTGTGATTCGGAACATCCCATATTTACTTTCAGCGAAAACTTCAAGAATGAGGATGTAGTGCACGGACTGGAGTCGGTCTGGTTCAGCCGGGATAATACTTCCATCTCTGTTCGTGAAAGCTTCAGGGCGGTTCGGGATGAATCGAGGAATGTTCTGTATTATGAGGGGACCGTCGAGGATATCACCGAACGTAAACGGGCTGAGGAAGAGCTCCGGAAGCTGCAGAAGCTCGAGAGTATCGGCACTCTGGCTGGTGGTATAGCGCATGATTTCAACAATATCCTCACTGGATTGTTCGGTAATATTTCCCTAGCGAAGATGAAGCTTCCCAAAGATCATCCTGGATTCAAGTCTCTTGAAGAAGCGGAAATATCCATGAACAGGGCAATTAGTCTAACCAGGCAGTTACTTACATTCGCAAAGGGTGGGGAACCTCTCAGAGAGGATATCAGCCTCCTTGAGTTAGTCAGGGAAGTAACGGGGTTTGACCTGTCAGGCAGCAATGTGATGCCTGTTTTCAATCAGGCTGAAGATCTGTGGATGACTAAAGCTGACAAGGGGCAAGTGCAGCAGGTATTCTCCAACCTGATAATAAATGCCGACCAGGCAATGCCAGATGGCGGGTATCTGCATATCACACTTGAGAATGCGGATATCTCAAAGAATGAAGTGCCAAATCTCAGCCCTGGTAAATATGTCAAAGCCACAGTAAGTGATAAAGGAACAGGTATTGATAAGAAGTACCTTGACCGGATATTCGACCCATACTTCAGCACCAAGCAGGCTGGCAGTGGTCTTGGACTGGCTACAGTTTATTCTATCATAAACAGGCACGGCGGGTATATAAGCGTTGATGCGGAACTCGGGGAGGGGACTACTTTTACGCTATACCTCCACGCTTCTGAATCACGGCAGATGCCGGAAATGAGGCTATCTGGAACCGAACCCTCACTCCATGGACAAACAGCAAGAATACTTGTGATGGATGATGAAGAAATAATCAGGGGAATATCAACAGAAATGCTTGAAGAATGCGGATATACAGCAGATTCTGCGGTTGATGGAAAAGAGGCGATAGAAAAATATGTATCTGCCTGGAAAAAGGGCTTTCCCTTCGATATTGTTATTATGGATTTGACCATTCCAGGCGGCATGGGAGGTAAGCATGCGGTCAGGGAACTTCTTGCCATCGATCCCGAAGCAAAGGTTATTGTTTCCAGCGGTTATTCCATGGATCCTGTTATGGCCAATTACACCGAATACGGATTTAAGGGCAGGCTTGCTAAGCCGTATAAGATGAAGGATTTGAAAAAAGAGTTAACCCGCGTAATGGAGACAGAGTGAATGGAATAACCCGAAAACCTAATCATTGGAGGAATTCAAATGTCTGATGGTAATGTAACCCTGGAAATGTACGCTGAACTCTGCTCCCTGATGGCTGACACAGGTGGTGATATAGAAAAGGAGAACC
>JAUWJE010000050.1 GCA_030607835.1 Candidatus Fermentibacterota bacterium
CCAATTATGCTTAAAATCCTTTTGCCTTTTTCAATCCTGTGTGATTAGAAATAACATCGTAATAAACTCACAACAGTCAATAGGATATCCGTGTACGTTCTGGCTTTCAGATTCGCGATAATGTGATATGATCAGCAGCATCTGAGTACTTTTTTGTTATAGTAAGGTTTGGGCGTTAGATACCACTCAGACAGGTTGATAGAAGTATCGAGATGAGGGCTTGTCAATTAAAATCAATACTGTATAATACTTGAGGCATTTTGAAAGTTAGTTCCTGTTGTTAATTTACTCTGCTACGAAGAGGTTTTCGTCATTTCTGAATCATATCAATATGTTACATTCAATGACCTTCATCTCTAGGGTGAAAAATTAGGAATAGAATCGCATTCACTATCTGCTGCGATTTTGCAGCACGGTTCCGGGCCGTATCCCGGTTAAGCATGACCCCTGCTAGAGGGGCAACAGCGGCATTGATGCCGCATGGTACATGGGGACGAATGTCCCTGGAACAGGAGTTCTAATGAGTGAGAATAAGAAACTTTTTGTGGGTGGATTAGCCTGGGCAACAAACGATGAAGGTCTGAGAAAGGCTTTTGAGGAATTTGGCGCTATTGAAGAGGCGAACGTTGTCTGCGAAAGAGACACAGGCCGTTCAAGAGGATTCGGTTTTGTAACTTTCGAAACCGCAGATGGCGCAAAGGCAGCCCAGGAGGCAATGCACGGACAGGAAATAGATGGACGCCAGCTCAGAGTGGACTTTGCTAACAGCAAGCCAAGACAGAACTAGCGTAATTCTACATCGGTAACGTGAGGGGAGGCATTTATGTCTCCCCTTTTTCAAATGGTTACAATGTAGACGGTCGGCCAGTTTATTCGCTTAATGAGGAATCTATCATTAACCAATGCTCTGGAAGAAGCTGACGTAAACTAACGATTCTCGACACATCTAGAATAACCTCTGCGTCCAGATTCCGGAAATCAATCTGTGCCATTGTCTCTCTGCAGCGACCGCACGGCGGGAGAATGCGAGAGCCTGAGACTGCAACGATTTGTGCTATGTGGGTTTCTCGAGCTTTTAACATCTCTGCAATTGCCGCGATCTCTGCACAGAAGCCTAGACCACAGGCAAGATCAATACATATCCCGGTATACACTTTGCCACTCACCGTCCGAATTGCAGCACCTACGCCACCAGCAGAGAAATCTTCAGCAAGTGGGAAGTCTCCACATACAGCTCTTGCGGCTTCAATCAGCTGAGTGATGTTATTCTTCATTCCTCTCACCTAACTACGATACGGTGAACTCAGTGTTTCCGGACATCTGCCCGGGAATCACTTGATGTTGTTGCAGACTGTTTTTTAAGACAAGCGTCAAACCATCGCTGACTGGAATCATTGAGATGTCCACCCTGTCGTCGTTGTAAATCCTTCTGTTCAGCTCACGGATGGCTACTGTTCCAGGATCATCTGATTTCGGATCGATGACCCTTCCGTGTCTTAGAACGTTATCCAGAGCTATGAGACCGCCCGGTTTCACTAATTGCAGGCATTGCTCGTAGTACTTTCCGTAATCCTCCTTGTTGGCGTCTATGAAGGCAAAATCGAAAGTACCCTCCAGACCCTCTTCAATGAGTGTATTAAGAGTATCTACCGCGGGAGCAAGCCTGAGGTCTATCTTATTATCAACACACGCTTCTCTCCAGTATTTTTCTGCTGTGTCCGTCCACTCACTGTTCACATCACATGCGATAATAAGACCGTCTTCCGGGAGTGCCATCGCAGTCCAGAGTGTACTGTATCCGGTAAAGACACCGATTTCCAGCGTTCTCTTCGCCTTAATCAGCTTGATAAGCATGTGCATGAGTTGTCCCTGTTCGGGGGATACCTGCATCATGGAGTTTTCCATGAGAGCGGTTTCCTCTCGGAGGCTTTTAAGAATAGGGGTTTCTCTTACGGAAACTGAGAGCATGTATTCGCGAATATCATCCGGCATTCCCAATGTAGAGGTAGCCATTATGTTCTCCCCGTAATCATTCGGCAGCAGCAATTACAACTAAACGAGAAGCTTCAGAATCGTATGGTATCCCATTAATGCTGCCGTAAACCTGCTGTACTGAAAATCCGGCAGCCTGAAGCATGTCTGCCAGCTCAGCAGCACTGTACAGCCAGTGTGAGAATTTCCATCTGTTCTTTACCATGTCATCTTTGATGATCAGCCATTCATTGTGGATTTTTCTCCACCCGTCTACTATCCTGTGTTTCTGAACCAATAGCGTTCCATCTTCCAGATCATCGGTTGATATGTGGGTGAATATTGATGCAAGAACCTCCTTGCCCATAAGTTCAAGGACGAATTTTCCACCCTGTCTGAGGGATTCTCGAATGTTGTAGAGAACCTTCATATTGTCCTCATGTTTTTCGAAGTACCCGAATGAGGTGAACATGCAGATTGCCAGATCAAAGGAATCAGGTCGAATGAAACTGCGCATGTCCTCAAGAACCCATTCAATTGAAAGGTCTTCCATTGAGGCTCTACTTCCTGCCATTGTAAGCAGGTATTCCGAACGATCAACTCCCGTAATGATAAAACCACGCCTTGCCATCGCTATTGAGAAGCGCCCTGGACCGCAGCAGAGATCAAGAACATCTCCCTCTGTAATGCCTGTAAGCTCTATGATGGAATCGGAGTCTTCCTCAGCTTTTTCCATTCTTGAAGAAGGGAACATGAAAGGGTACAACTCACTCCAGAATTTCTCCTCTTCAAACCATTCCATTACACTATCCTCTCAGCAGAACAATCATTCAAGGAACCTTCCTGCGGATACAATCCTATTCGCGTAGTATTCCTTGGAGAGCGATTCCGTTACAACCCCCCTGCTGCTGGATGCATGGACAAAGAAACCGTTTCCGACAAAAATTCCGACATGTGAAATACCGGAACCTGATGTATTAAAAAATAACAGATCGCCGAATTTCACATCTGTGGGATGTATGTTTTCTGCCTGCGCGGCCTGCTGACTGGCTGTTCTTGGTATTTCAATATTCACAGCTCTGTAAACCGACTGGGTGAATGCTGAACAGTCCACACCGGATTTGCTGTTGCCGCCATACAGATAGGGAGTGCCCATCCATGAATCAATTTCATCCATCATTTTATTGCCTGTTGACGATCGGGGACCACTTCCTGTGGATGCGATTTCAGCCCAGGAGCCACCCGCACATTGTACTCCATCACCACGGTATACTGGAACCGTCCTGCAACCTGAAAGAGCAAGCGCAATAAGCAAAAAGAAGGCAATATGGTTATTCTTCATAGCTGTACCTTAATAATAGTGTCTCTAGGAGGCTGTATCTGTCCGGGACAGTCAAGAGTGTAGTGAAGACCCCGGCTTTCTCTCCTTCTCAGTGCCGATCTGACTATCGCTCTGCCAACTGTGCAGATGTTCCTCAATTCAAGAAGCTCCACAGTTGGAAGAAGAGACCAGTAGTCCTGTTCGATTTCGTCTGCCAGGACATCAATTATTCTCATGGCTCTGTGAAGTTTTCTATCTGACCTGACTATGCTTACATAATCCCACATGACGTTTCTCAGAGCTGCCCACGCATAATCGACGAGCACGTTTTCCTTTAATGGTTCAGCGCGTCCGTAAGTCCAGTCTCTGGCTGAGAATTTATCCGGTTGCAGTACAGTGTCGGGGATAGAGTCAGCAGCTTTTAAGCCCATAACACCAGCTTCAAGCAAACTGTTGCTGCCAAGACGATTGGCGCCGTGAAAACCGGTACAGGAGACCTCTCCAATAGCTCTCAGGCCATTCATAGCGGTAGTGCCATCGGTAGCCGCGTCTATTCCACCAACACAGTAGTGTGCTGCTGGAACTACAGGTATTGGTTCCAGCCATGGAACAATACCGACTGAAGTGACACCTTCAGTTATTTCCGGGAATGATTCTTCAAGTCTTTTCCGACCAAGGTGGGTGGCATCAAGCAGAACATGATCATTTCCATGTCGTTTCATTTCTGAGTCAATAGCTCGTGCTACGACATCTCTTGGCGCAAGCTCCATCCTCTCCGCATCGTAGTTTTCCATGAATCTCTGACCGTCAAGGTTAAGCAATCTGGCGCCCTCTCCCCTGAGAGCTTCAGTTATCAGGAAATTTCTTTTATCAGGATGAAACAGGCAGGTTGGATGAAACTGGTAGAATTCCATGTTTCGGATCGGAAGTCCGGCTCTGCAAGCCATCGCTATGCCGTCTCCTGTGGCTGAATCCTGATTTGAAGTGTATTTGTAAACTTTACCGGCTCCTCCTGTTGCCAAGATGGTTTCACCGGCAAGCACAGTTGAAATTATGCCATCGTGAAGGATGTGAGCGCCGAGACATCTGTCTACAGCATTTTCAACCAGGTCAGGCATCTCTCGAGAAGCGGTAAGGAGATTAACTGCAAAAGCGGGTTGCAGTAATGAGATATTCTTTCTTTCTTTGCATCTGTCACAGAGTATTTCACTGATCAATCTGCCCGTTCTGTCTTTGTGGTGAAGCACGCGCCTGATACTGTGCCCACCTTCCATCCCTCCTTTACCGGAATCGAAGGTTCCTTCAAGAACAGCACCCCATTCCGACAATTGATTTACCAGACGCGGACCGCATTCAATAATACTGATAGCCGCGTCTTCATCAACGAGGCCTACGCCTGCCAGTATGGTATCTCTCAGATGAAGCTGAAAACTGTCCTCTTCTGATATTGCTGCTGCAAGACCACCCTGTGCCAGGTAAGTGTTTCCAGTGGGAATTGGAATCTTACTCACAAGAAGAACATCAAGCCCTTCAGGAAGAGCAAGCGCGCATGTCATTCCCGCCATTCCGGCGCCAAGTATTAGTACGTCAGTTCTGATTGTACGGGTCAATTGTAATATCCTATCTGTCTTGAAGCACTCGAAACCTGATAATTGTCTTCTGAATATCATCAAGAAGTTCAGGTATGGCTCCTTCAACCTCAAGATTCATAGTCTGAACCAATATATCACAGGTATCAGCGATACCGGTCAGTTTAACGGCATCTTTTTCCGTTGTTATCAATGCTGCTGCTCGTTTCTTGCGCATTATTTCTTTCAGCTGTTCTATATCCTCTGATGAATAAACATGATGGTCAGGAAATACCACAAGTTTCCTGATACTGAAACCAGCCTCTTCAAGAGAGTTTCGAAAGCTTTCTGGTTTTCCAATTCCACAGAATGCAAGAACTGGAGCTTCAGGAATATCCGACAGTCTTCTGCCGGAGACAAGTCTGACCCCCGTTGGCTGAATTCTGCTGAACTGTACCGAAGCTTTCCAGTTGTAATCGGAAACTCTGCGCTTTATCCACTCGGCTGACATTCCAGTTGCTATCCGGTTTATCCAGATATGATCCGCTCTTGATATGAATGATGGAAATTCTCTGAGAGTTCCAGAAGGAAGAATTCCACCCTGACCAAACGGGTTTGAGAAATCAAGCACAATGATTTCTATGTCTCTGTGCAGTTTCAGGTGCTGGAATCCGTCATCAACTATGATGATATCCGGATTATCTTCTCGAAATGCTCTAATCGAAGCTTCAGTTTTGGACCTGCCGGCATACACCCTGGCCTTTCCGAGTAGACTCTCCGCAAGAAGCAGGACTTCATCCGTAAATTCTTCCCTTACATCGGCATTGTCCAGTCTGACTCTGCAGGCGGATTCCCTCTTCCCGAAATTCCGCGCAATGACCGCGACGGAATAACCCATCCCGGCGATTCTTCTTGCAAGCCAGATTGTGACAGAAGTTTTACCTGTTCCGCCAACCTCGATATTACCGACACTTATAACTGGAACCGGTAGCCTGAACTGTTTACTTCCCGATTCAAACCACATTCTTCGAAGGGCTGCCAGCGAGCCGTATAACCAGCCGAAAGGCATCAGTATCCAGCCAAGCCAGGCATAATAACCCTCTCGAGATGCTATTTTATTGAATATTCTGTCAGGTCTCTTCATTGAATATGCTCCAGATGATTGATAACTCCTGATCTGAAAAGGAGTAACCCAAACTGATCATACACTTCATTGCGATTCTTTGCTACGGAATTTCGCACGAAATCCTTCTGGGGAGAATCAGTTTTCAATTCCTCAAGTACATTAGCTAACTCTTCATGTGATGAGATGATATGCCCCGCTCCTGATGTGGATATTTCATTAATGATAGTGGTGAAGCTTTCGTAATGAGGACCAACAATAGTGGGTACTCCCCTCATAAGGGGTTCAAGCACGTTGTGCCCCCCAACAGGCACAAGGGTCCCTCCCACGAAAGCTGCTTTACCGACACCGTAGAATCGCGACAGTATACCATGCAGATCAAGGAGAACGCTGTCATATTCTCCTGTATCTCCTGAATTGGCAAGTTCGGTCCATTTGACGGGAGAGAAACCACCGTTTTTCATTATACCTATTACTTCATCAATTCGCTCAAGGTGTCTTGGCGCTAGAACAGGGAAATATCCAGCATTTCGAGAGGCTTTCAGAATGGTTTCTTCCTCGCCCCTTCTTGTTGATCCAGCGACTAGAACAGGAAGGTCGGTTTTCAGCATATTATGCCATTCCAGAGGTGCATCACCTTGATCAGAGCAGGACTTGGAATCACCTGTTACAGTGATGCTTTCAGGATTCGCGCCAAGTAACTCAAAGTATTCCGCATCCTTGCTGCTTCGCGCAAGGATACCCGAAAAGCACAGGAGCATTCTTCTGAGCAATGGTTTGAATATCCGGTAACCTCTTAGACTTCGTTTTGAGAGTCTTCCGTTTACAATCATGCATGGAATACACGATTCAAGTGTTTCAAGGATAGTATTTGGCCAGATTTCAGTCTCTGTAATTATTAGTGCTCTCGGTTTTATTCTCCGGATGAACCTTTGTGCAAATAGTGGTGTATCAAGAGGGCTGAAACTACCTGGAAGGTTCATTCTATCAAGGAATAACCGTCCTGAAGGAGTGAAACACGTTATCCAGACCGGTATTCTTCTTTCTTCAAGGTACGATATAAAGGGAAGAAGTCCGTTCAGTTCACCAAGAGATGAACCATGAAGCCAGACGGGGTTACTATTAGTTTCCGACACATAACCCTGTCTTTCTCTTCTTTCCCTTGATGATCTGAATTTAAGTGCCAGTATTGCCGGTGTGTGAAGAATGTATCCAGCGGATTTTACAATAAGTCTGAGAAATCGGGCCGATGGAGATGTTAGAAGATCGGCAGAGCGTGTGACTCTAAGAAGCTCCCTCTCTATTCTGTCCAGCCATATATCGGGATCATCTCCCCTTATCATTGCTGGAAAATGTCTTCCCTCAACCACGCTTACCCGCGCAAACGGCAGTGGAAGTTCAAAACTGTCCCATGAGGAGAAATGCAGCGCAGGCCAGGCTGATGCCCCTATTGAAACAACAGGTCTACAACCTAGTCTGGATATATGAGCAACTCCAGTCTTCACCTTTTCTGCGGGACCTCTTGGACCGTCCGGTGTAATTGCACAGTCCAGTCCATTCCTGAGTTTGCCGGCCATCTCCCCCAGTGCTCTCAAACCTCCCTTGCTGCTGGAACCCCGAATTGTTGAAAACCCCATTGAATGAAGAACATTTGTTACATACTCTCCATCCCTGTTCTGGCTTACGAGAACAGTGATACCCTCATTCCGGTGTGTATGGATCAACGGGAGCTGCCTTCCATGCCAGAATACGAAGAACACGGATCTGCCCCGGGTATGTCCTGTTTTCATGCCGCGTTGTGAAACGTAGAATACCCGCCATGAGCTGCCTATCAGTCTCATGAATATTTTTCCGAGTACCCTGGAGAGTTCGATTAGATCAGGAGTTTTCATATCTGATTTCACTGTACAGGAGACTGGCTGCTCTTTCCGCTGCGCCATTATCACCAAGGGCTTTTCTGACCGATTCAAGATGCGATACTGATCTTTTTCTTGTTTCCGATTCAGATAAAAGAGGAAGGACTAGCTCTGCTATATTAGTTGCTGTAACATCATTCTGAATGAGTTCAGGCGCGACATCCATGCCAGAGACAATATTAGCCATACCTATTCTGTCCACTCCTCGTACAAGCAGCTTAGCCAGAAAATACGTCAATCGCGAAGTTCTGTATGTAATGATGAATGGAATCCCCCAGAGCGCTGTCTCAAGAGTGGCAGTACCCGAGCATACAATTGCAGCAGACGCATTTTGAAGCGAATCACTGATTGAGTTGACCAGTGTAACTCCATCAGTATTTCCTGCACGGTCATACAGTTGCGACGGGACGGATTCAGTCATTGCTACGTAAGCATTCCGGCTAATTCCCTTGCTTTTTAGAATTGCGTAGGCATCAAGCATCGGATCGAGAAGACTGGCAACTTCCTGTTCCCGGCTTCCGGGTAGAAAAGCCAGATGTCCGTAATGCTCCGAATTGGCAGGGTCTGGAATTGAGTCTACAAGCGGATGCCCTGCGCATACAGCCCTGACTCCATGACGATCGTAGAATTCAACTTCAAATTCGAAGAGAGTTATCATAAGATCTACACTCTCCTGGATTTTTCTGACCCTTCTTTTGCCCCATGCCCATAACTGTGGAGAGATGTAATAGATGACTTTGAAACCTTTTTTCTTAGCCCATTGAGCCAGGTGTATATTAAAACCGGGATAGTCAACCAGAAGAACCGCATCCGGATTTTCAGAGATGATAAGTGATTTCATCTCTTTTCTCAGACAGCGAAACCTGTTCAGAGATGACAATACTTCCGTAAATCCCATTACTGAGTAGTCTTCAAGATCGAACAACACATTTACACCTGCACCTGAAAGATTACTGCCTCCCAGGCCGGAAGCTTCAATCGGACCTAACGCCGCAAGTTTCCTGAAAAGTTCTCCAGCACGAATATCGCCGGATGGGTCACCGGCTGAGATGACAAGGTTCATACTCCAGTCAGATCCTTCAGAATTCCATCTGTAGCTTTCTGTATCTGACTCGAGATTATCTTGGCAGATCGGAGAGCAATAAGACCATCTCTCCCCGAAACAACCGGAGGACAACCTGTATCACAGGCTTTCAGAAAATCTTGAAGCTCTGCAGTAAGGGCGTCACCTTCCTTAACATCAATTGAAAGAGGTTCGATATTTCCGGATGAAACACGAAAAGCTTCGACTTTTCTTGATGCGAAATCAACGGATACATAACTCCGATGCTGGAAAAATCTCAGTTTTCGAATCTGTTCTCTCGAAATTCGACTTGCGGTCATATTAACAACACAGCCATTTTCAAATTGAATTCTTGCGCTGGCGATATCAACATTATTACTAAGAACAGGCACTCCTGATGCCTGAACTGAAGTAACGGGAGAGCGCACGAATGAAAGAACCAGATCAATGTCGTGAATCATAAGATCCATTACAACAGATACATCGGTTCCCCTGGGGTTGAAAGGCGCCATTCTGTGACCTTCTACGAAAAGTGGTGCATCTATATATTCTGCCG
>JAUWJE010000289.1 GCA_030607835.1 Candidatus Fermentibacterota bacterium
GTACAATCTCCTTGCCAGATGAAGTGGAATGTACGCAAGTGTTTCATCATTAACAGGAAGCCCTGTTTCCACAGCTCCGGAGAGAATCACTCTGCCAATGGCATGGCTTCTGCTGGAGAAGAATGCTTTTGGTGGGAAAAGAAAAAGAGTGTCTCCAACCGCGTGAAAGAATTCCTCGGCAAGGTATATACCCATTATGATGCAGTCATTACCCTCCGGAGTTGACAGCATCAGTTCCCCGTACGAGAGCTTGTTACCCATCATACCTTCTGCGAACTCCCTGTCCCCGTCCACACCACGTAGCCTGCATCCTGAATCCACTCCCCTTGAAGGCAGTCGAACTATCGCTTCTCCCTGTATGAACGGTGAAATACTGCTGACCGAAGGAAGAATTTCTATTTCCGCGAGACGATCGTCCGTAAGATGAAGAACATTTCCACTGTCCGGCATGATTGTTATAGGAGAATCGACCGTGATTACAGATTCCTCAATGAAATTCTGAAGTCCTGTAAGCACACCCATTACAACCACCAGTGCTCCAACTCCAAGAGTCACACCGGCGACACTGACCACTGTGGAGAAAGCAAAGCGCTTCCTCCTCGGATGTCTTCGCAGATAGCGCCAGGCAAGGTGCCAGGAAAGCGAATTCATAATGTCCTCCAACTATGTAACCCCTGAATATAACCTGCTTTCGTCACGAGCAGCGAAAATGAGAATATGATGAAGCAACTGCCGGAAATTGATCCGGTTGTATATACTTCATGCAAAGCATCATGTTTGCTGTTCGAAGGGATGGGATTGAGATTGATTAAACCGGAAAGAAAAAAGTTCGCGGTGATGTTCACCGATATTGTGGGGTTCTCATCCCGTATGGAGCGAGATGAGACCGATGCAATGTCCATTCTGTCAAAAATGAAGGAAATCCTTTCTGAGCAGCTGATGCAGTACGTTGGTTCCCTTATAAAGGTTATGGGTGATGGATCTCTAAGCGTTTTCCCCAGCCCTGTTTCAGCAGTCAGGTGCGCGAGGGCAATTCAGGATACGCTGAGAAGAGCTGATTTCCAGCTGCGGATTGGGATCCACTGGGGAGATGTTCTTCTTCACGGTAATGATATTTTCGGTGATACGGTGAATATCGCATCCAGACTGGAAGAAATTGCCGCTCCTGGAGGGATCTGTGTCTCTAAGGAACTTCTTAATGATTATGGATCAGGCAGACGGCCATCCTCGAAAACGCTGGGTCTTCACAGATTGAAGGGTCTCGGTCGACTCATTGAAATCTATGTAATCACTGGCAGGGGAAAGCGTACCCTTCCTGTTCATGCTTCCAGAATGATCGATGGCGTCAGCAGACCTGAGAAAAAAGATGAAACTCCTTCGATAGCAGTAACCATACTTGAGAATCTTGGTTCGGACAGCGATGCATTTTATTCTTACGGTATTTCATCGGATCTCGTCTCAGACCTTTCCCGTGCCGGTAACATTACAGTAGCTCCACTCAGCGATGTGCTGCGTATCCAGGAATCCGGAGACTCCATAAGTGATCTAACAGAAAAGCTGGGTGTAAGATACATTGTGAAAGGCTCTCTCTGGAAAAAGGAGAGTGTGTTCCGGCTGTCAATTGAACTTCTGGACACAAGAGAGAACAGACTGATCTGGGCAGACAACTGGCAGGATGACTGGTACGAACTTTCATCGATTAAGGGTAAGCTTGCGGATGGACTTATGAAGGCTCTTGGAATTGAACCTGGCATGTTCCCTGGAGTAACACAAAACATGACAGAGAGGACAAGCGCCTACGAACTCTATCTCAGGGGCAGATACATATACAGGAAGAGATCTTCTTCCGCGGAGCTTGATCTGGCACGGCAGACTCTTGAGAAATCGATTCTTCTTGACCCCGAGCTTGTTCAGGCCAGAATTCTGCTTGGAGGAACATACCGGGATGCGGGAGAGATCGACGCGGGAATGAGTATACTGAACGAGTCTCTTGTAATAGCAAAAAGAACAGGTGATAAGATCGGTCAGCTCACAGCACTTAATGGAATTGGAATATCCCTCTGGAAGCAATCACACCTCAAGAAGGCTCGGAAAATATTCAGCCAGGTTCTCAGTATTGCTCGAGCTATCGGTGATCGTGATGGAGAAGCAAGAGCTCTCAACAATCTTGGA
>JAUWJE010000221.1 GCA_030607835.1 Candidatus Fermentibacterota bacterium
CCAGGCTCCCGATACTTTCAGAGGTATTACCCTTCGAGCTCCTGCTACTTTGCACAGTTCTCCAGCTTTTTCCAGTGCATCATTTGCGCCGGAAATGACAACCTGCCCGGGGGCATTCACATTTGCAATTCCTACAGGCCCAATTGAGGATGCTTCCTCAACACATCTCCTGGCATCATCCAGTTCGATACCAATGAGAGCAAGCATTCCCCCGGGATGCCTGTTGGCACACTGCTGCATAAGCTCTCCTCTGATGCGGGTGAGTTTCGCAGCGATTCCAGGGAGAAGAACTCCTGCTGTCACAAGAGCTGCATATTCCCCCAGGCTGTGACCAGCGGTTCCTTCAGGTTTTACTCCTGCAGCCACCAGAACATTCATGATGGAGATGCTGATCATTGTAATAGCGGGTTGAACATTATCGGTTCGAGTAAGAATCTCAGAGGGACCATTCGATATGATATTGCTTAATCCAATGACTCCTGTCATTTCATTGATTCTGTCCAGAAAGTCAACCGCATCGGGGTACTCTCTCAGATAGGAATCCATTCCAACGCTCTGTGAAGCCTGACCGGGAAATAGAAATGCAAGTCTGCCCATTCACTCCTCCTAGCAAAATTGATAGATAGTATTCGGAATTTCTTTTATCATAATAATCAGAGGCAAACGCAAGCCCTGATTATTCTATTGAAACATCATTACTTTTCTGGATATGAAGTAGTGTGGAGATTCCAGAACAGCGAAGTAAAGTCCGGAAGGTCTTTGAGCAGGGCTCAGCTCGATTTCCATTACATCTGGAAAACTGCTACCTGTCCAGATGATCTCTATTCTTCTCCCGGCAAGATCGTAAATAGACAGCGTGCTGCGATCAATTCCAGTCACCTTGAATCTGATATTCACTGATCCTCCGCCCGAGAACTGAACCTCAAGGAATGTACTTCCTCCAGGATATCCACCCTCAAAAGTCGGCTCAAGTTCCAGAAGAGACACTGATACAGGAGGCATACCACTCATGTCAAGAACAAGTCCGATCTCGCTCTGTATGGTACTCGCGCTGGAAGATACGGATTCCCGGTGTCTTGCAGTTTCAGATACTGGCGTAAATCCCCCGTGTGTATGAATCAAATAATCTTCCGCAAATCGACCAGGAAGACAGATAGCCTGACCGGCAGGAACCGGATAGCGCGAATCATTTGATACAAGAAGCAGAATTCTTCCATTATTGTTTCCCTCAAGCGCCAGGAAATTCAGAGTGCTGTTCTGCGGTTGAGGCATGTACTCCCCTGCTTCAAGTTCGCAATTCACAGCGATTTCTTCAGAAAGTGCTGCGTAATGTTCGCTCAGCAGAGCTTCAGTATAATCAGGCCCACCACCAGGCTGATTGCCGGTAAGAATCGCGACTGTTTCATGAATTCTTCCAACCAGATCAATATTTCCATGATCCCTGCTGGGACCCCAGTTCTGCAGCAAATCCGGCTATCTCAGAGAACCATCGCTTTTCAGATTTCCGGATTTCAGAGCTAAATCCATTGCATAGAAAACCAGCCCTCTGCAACCTTTTATCAGGGGAACTGTAACCATATACAGCATAGTATCCTTTGAGGCACAGTAGCTTGGGAGTCCAAAAGCATGCCTGCCATAAGCCTGAATATTCGCAAAGACACAATTATCAATATCCGTCGTTCTTACGCCATTATCCATCGCGGTTTCAAAACACCCTGAGAAAATATCGAATCGTATAATATCGAAAAGATCCCAGTACAGCTCGGAACCTGGAAAACAGATACCTGAGGAGTCGATTAGAACACCGGCTCGAATCGGTCTTCTTGTATTAAGTACCCTGGCTCCGGAATAGACTTCCTGACCTGAGGCATAATGCACTTCCTGCAGCTCAATGAATTCTAAGTGTTCAGAACTCTGGATAGAATGACGTGATTTCAAGATTCCCTCATCAGTAATAAAGAGTAGAACATCTCCGTATCGTTTATCGGGATGGTAGGATGATGCAGCGATAATATCCGAATAATCACCAAGAATCTCCAGCTCTCTTACATCAGGTAACCATGGTTCGCCATCAGTGCTCCGCGAGCGTACAAATCTGTCTTCAAAGACAGCTGAGATGAAATCAATACCAGCTGACCACTGCGGTTCGCTTGAGTCATCACGGGTAATAAATATGGAAACTGGTTCGTAATTCTCTCCAAAGATGTTTCCATAGTGTGTCCCGTCTTCAGGAAAAAGTGTCCAGTTTTCTTCACCGCTCACCGGCCGAGCTGTTATGTAGTGTCCATTCTCCTTGAGCAGTATGAATCCACAGTCATCATTATTCAGCCAGTCCTTACTTTCTGAACCATGCCAGAACCTTCCCCATACAACTTCATCGGGAGCAAAGTCGGATATTTGAAGAGGGTCGCGGATGTCCATCTGGAATTCTCCCCACTCCGCTCTGGAAAAAATATTGACGAAAACTTCACCGTTATCATCAGTATAAACTCCCAGAATTGCAGTGTTGCTTCTACCAATGACCCCGTCAAATATTCCTCCATTCCCTCTATAACCTGTTTCACCAACACAGAAAGCCAGTGGCTTCGCAATTCCAGACCACTGAAATTCAGGTAATGGAGTAAGCACAATTTCAGTTCCATCAAAATAGACAACCATAGCTTCACCTGCGTTCGATAGACTATCCCACAGCACAACAGCGCCATTGATATTGTGAATTCCTCCAGCTCTTACACCAATATCGGAAGCTCTGAAATCACTTGCAGCCACATCAGTTGGCTCAAAGGGCAGATCAGTTTCCCAGGTCAGACTTATTTCAAATTCCTCAAAATCATAACTCCAGATGAATTCATAAACCTGGAAACTGTATCCTCCATCGACATTCTTAACCATGTAGAACTCGTCCTGATCACAGAATACCTCATAGTACGGTGACGGTGAAGGAAGCAGATTAGTTGCGCCACAGAATAGTATACTGTCGGTGTTCATCTCAAAAGTTCTGGCCCTGCGATTGTTGTTCTTAACCGGATACATGTTGAGAGTAATCATATCCAGGAATCTTGAAAACCTGCTCAAGACACTTGTTGTGTCGCTGTAGGGCACCCAGAGTCCGGAAACGTAATCTCCGTGTTTTGAAATGTAAGATGTAAATGGAAGACCTATCCGTTCTCTGCATTCGGTGGAATAATCACACACCATTCCCAGCCAGCGATATCCGTCATCAGGATTTTCAAGATATTTCACAGCAGGCTCATCAAATCCGAAAACACCGATCGCATCACCATCATACATCAGCGCAGTCTGATGAACATATTCGTAGAGATATTCCATAACAGCATCATTATGCTCGACCTTCCAGAAATTTGTCCAGAAGCCTCCAACAATAACGTTCATACCTGTTTCGCGAATGGCGTTAGCAATCTCAGCCATAAGGTCGTTGCCAGTCCCGTATGGATCAGGAACATCCTGACACCAGAGTTCAGATCTGACTATCGCGGTATTGAAACCGCTCTGCTGTGCCTCCTCAAGAAGGGAAAGAACAGGATCCTCTCTGTGAGGAAGACCGTACACATCAAGATAGTCGCTGTAAATGAGTCCTGTTCCTCGAATATCCCAGGCTATCGGAAACATTGTAACAACTTCAAATGTGCCCGGACGCGTATACGAAAAATTTACGCCGTGCAGTTCCCATTTGTTACCCGCAGACAGGCACCCCGCCAGATCAAGAACACGCAGCGCAGGTAATCTAGTTTTTATCTTGAACTCCTCACTTCGGTTGATACGCTA
>JAUWJE010000028.1 GCA_030607835.1 Candidatus Fermentibacterota bacterium
CCAGAGCGGTTATGAATGCAATGACAGGAGTCCTGTATACCTGAGCAAGAACACCGGCAGCAAGAGCAATTCCCAGGTGACCAAGACCCGGGATCTCTGGAAGAAAACTTCTTGCGGCAAAAAGACCGATAACTGTGCCTGAAAAGAACATAGATATTTTCCAGGCAACTACAGAAAGTCCGGCCGCTACGAATCCTGTCACCCAGGGTATCCAGGGAGAACCGCTGATGGTTTTATTCAGAGCATCGCAGACAGCCTGCGCGCCGAGTGTGTAACCGATCAAAAATCCGAATACGACAATAACGAAACCAAGCAATTTCTTACCCAGAAAACAGAACAGAAGTCCGACAAGCAGCCCTACAATCGGAATAGTAAGCAGATCGGTCTCAATAATAAGATGCATGCTGCTATCCTTTCTTAATTTCCGTCCTTTGTATCAAGAAGCTTAAGAATAGATCCAATGCTGTTAATTACATATCTTGACTTAATGTCAAGGTCGTGATTCAGGCTGTTAAGCACAAGAACACTTTGAAACCCACCTTCCTCCGCCGCCGTGATGCCTTTCCATGAATCCTCGAAGACCAGAACATCAGATGGATTCACGCCCAGCTTTGAAGCGGCAAGCAGAAAAATATCAGGAGCCGGCTTTTTCTTCAGACCTTCTCCTCCTACAAGGTAAGGCATTTGCGTAAGGGATAGCTGTAGAATTTCTTTCACTATCCATGAAGGTGTATTTGAAGCAATACAGTAAGGACGTGTTGATATTTCTTCTGTTGAGGAAAGTCTTGCCAGCAACTCCGGCACCTGCGGGAAAAGCGGGATATCACCTCGCTTACAATAACCTTCATATATCTTCCTCTGAGAAGAAGTCGCCTGATCAACATCAATTCCCTCAAGATCGTGTCTGCGGATTTCACCTTCCAGTCCCTCACCAAGGGAGGACCAGTACAGCCAGTAATCCTCACGGGAAACTGAATGACCCCATGGCTCCAGGGCAACGTTCCAGGATTTTCTGAAAAAGGGCTCGCTATCGGCCAGAACTCCGTCGAAATCAAAAAGGACAGCACGACATTTATTCCATGCTTCAGTCAGATCATCTGACACAGTATCGGAAAATTCAATCATTACTATCCATCCTTATCACCTTGGCCTTGAGCTAATCTGGTTACATAATACAAAATCCGACAACCAGGAGACCACTGCATTTGTTTGATCGAGAGTAAACTGCGCAATCACGATTATATGATAAAAGGCACACAGGGAGGGTGATTTGTTCAAGAATTTCTTTGAAATCAGACAGGCCGCGAAGGACATTTCCGATGCAAGAGTAGCCGTTCCGATGGGGCATGATCCGGCCTCTATGAAAGCCCTGATTACCGCCGTGGAGGAGGATCTGGCATCGGTTGTTGTCTTCGGTCCCGCATCGGGCGTAAACGATACTCTTTCGAGCCTGGGGATGAAACTACCATCAGGGATAGAAATCGTGGATACAGATGATCCGGAGAAAGCAGCGGCAGACGCTGTAAGATTAGTCAGCTCAGGAGAGGCTTCAATCCTCATGAAGGGTATGCTGAAAACTTCGATATTTCAGAAAGCCATGCTTGATAAGGATACAGGTCTTCGTACTGGCAGGATTCTAAGTCATGTGGCTGTTGTGTATGTGCAGGACATGGATAGATTAATCATAATCACCGACGGAGGAATGAACATCAGACCTGAGATTGACGCAGTCGTACAGATAGCACTCAATGCGTCCGATGTAATAATGAAACTGGGTGCGGAGAAACCCCTTGTTGCTCTGCTTTCCGCGATAGAAACAGAGAATTCCAAGATGCCCGAGACAATCCTCTTCTCAGAAATAGCCAGCAGGGGTATTCCCGGGCTGGAAGTTCTTGGACCGGTAGCAGTTGACGGGGCTCTAGACCCTGAATCCGCGATGGTTAAGAACATTACTGGTCCGGTTGCCGGGAAAGCAAATATCCTTGTTGTGCCTGATATCGCCTGCGGTAATATTCTCGCGAAAGGATTGATGTATATGGCTGGAGCGGAGATAGGAGGCTTGATTATGGGAGCGGCTGCTCCGGTAGTGATGCTGTCACGCTCTGATAAACCATTGACAAAACTGAATTCACTTGCTCTTGGAGTGGTAGTCTCCGGAGGATGCGATGTCTGACGAAGGAAGATTGATTCTGGCGATCAACCCGGGAGGAACTTCTACAAAACTGGGTCTATTCCGGGAAACAGAGCAGCTTTTTGAACAAAACGTTCGGCACCTGCAGGAAGAACTCGGTAAGTATGAAACCACATTCGATCAACATGAATTCCGAAAAGAAATTATCCTGAATACCCTTGCAGAGGCGGGACATGACCTTTCAGACCTGACGGCTGTTGTGGGAAGAGGTGGAGCTTTCAAGCCGCTGAAAAGCGGAACCTACAGAGTAAACAAAAAACTTATTGACGACATAAGGGATGGAACGACTCTGCAGGCTGACCATCCGTCAAATCTTGGCGCCCGTCGTGCCTACAGTATTGCAGAACCTTCAAATCTCCCGTCGTGCATTGTCGACCCTGTGTGCGTTGATGAAATGATTGACGAGGCAAGACTTTCCGGTCTCCCATGCCTTCCGAGAATCAGCTTGAGTCATGCTCTCAATATTCGAATGGTAGCGTACAAGGCAGCCGAAAGACTTGAACGAAGTCTTGATGAAATAAATCTTGTTGTACTGCACCTCGGCAGTGGGATATCTGTAAATGCCCTGAGAAAAGGCCGAATGATTGATACGAGCAACGCAAATGATGGAGGTCCGTTCAGCTCTCAGAGAGTTGGAGTGCTTCCAACAACAGGGCTTGCTCGATTATGTCTTTCAGGATATTCTGACTGGAAGGACATGAAAAGGATGCTCCTGAAAGAAGGGGGTCTGTATGCCTATACGGGAACCGATCATGTGGGAGAAGCCCTCTTGAGAGCAGAGGAAGGGGACGAAACAGCCGATCTGACCCTGAGAGCAATGGCGTATCAGATAATAAAGGAAGGCGGTGCAATGGCGGCTGCTCTTCACGGAGATGTGGATGCCGTTGTAGTTACCGGAGGAATTGCGCATAACACATGGATGACGGACAGGCTGGGGGAGGGTCTGGGATTCCTCGGAGAATTGATGGTTTTTCCTGGTGAAGAAGAGCTGGAAGCTCTTGTTAGGGGTGTATTTAGGGTTCTAGACTCAGTTGAGGAAGAAAAAACTTACGGTTAATCAGAGATAGTTAGAAAGGCGGCATATGAGAAAAAAACTCAATACAATTGTGGGTGGGACTCTCCTTCTCTCAGGAAACGAAGCCATTGCAAGAGGTGCCTGGGAAGCAGGTGTACATTTTGCTTCAGCCTATCCCGGAACACCTTCAACGGAAATACTTGAAGCGATTGGAGATGAATACGACGAGATTGACGCTCAATGGGCTCCCAATGAAAAAGTCGGTCTAGAGGTTGTTGCTGGTGCGTCATTCGCCGGAGCAAGAGTATTATCCGCAATGAAGCATGTAGGTCTCAATGTGGCTGCCGATCCTCTTTTCACGCTCAGCTACATTGGGGCAACGGGTGGAATAGTCATTGTATCCGCGGATGATCCGGGTATGCATTCCAGCCAGAACGAGCAGGACAACCGTCTGATGGCGAGGGCAGCGAAAGTAGTCTGTCTTGAACCTTCCGACAGCCAGGAAGCCAAGGACATGGTCGTAGAGGCGTTTTCAATATCCGAGGATTTCGACACCCCCGTTCTCATTAGAGTCACAACCAGGATCTGCCACTCGAAGAGTATCGTGAAGGTTGGTCCCCGCATGGAAGTTCCCGTGAAGGGGTATGTGACTGACATAGCCAAGAGAGTACCCATCCCTTCGAACGCAAGGAAAATGCATTCTAGAGTTGTTAAAAGACTGAACGACCTTTCCGCCTGGAGCTCCGAAAGTTCTCTCAACTGGATAGAGGACGGTGACCGGTCTGTCGGCATCATCACAAGCGGAATTTCGTATCAGTACGTCAAAGAGGTTTGTCCGGAAGCATGCCTGCTGAAGATAGGCATGTCCAATCCATTGCCGTGGAACCTTATAGAGAAATTTGTCGAGATGGTCGATAAAGTGATATTTGTCGAAGAAGGGGAACCATTCCTCGAAGAAAGAGTCCGATCAAAGTTCCTCATTCCCGCTATCGGTAAGGATATAATTACAAATGAGGGTGAACTGAATCCGGAGTTAGTCAGGAAAGCTCTCCATCCGGGTACGACAAAGGCTATCACATTCTACGAAACTGAACTTCCCGCAAGACCTCCTGCGCTCTGCCCCGGCTGCCCCCACAGAGGCGCTTTCTACTGCCTGAGCAAGCTGAATGGCA
The DNA here is from genome assembly GCA_030607835.1 of Candidatus Fermentibacterota bacterium. Lineage (GTDB taxonomy): Bacteria > Fermentibacterota > Fermentibacteria > Fermentibacterales > JCC-6 > Aegiribacteria. The sequence continues at coordinate 4,379 of JAUWJE010000028.1, forward strand.
GTTCCACAGGGGATATTGGCTGCTATACTCTGGGACTCATGCCGCCCTACAACGCACTTGAGACAACCGTATGCATGGGTGCTTCTATTGGTGTGCTGAGCGGGATTGAAAAAGCGGTTGGCAGAGAGGGAATGGGAAAACTCGTTGCTGCAATAGGTGAATCAACTTTTGTGCATTCAGGAGTAACCGGACTCATAGACATGGTCTACAATGGGAATACCGGTACTGTAATGATAATGGACAACAGTCTTACCGCGATGACAGGAGGTCAGGAGAACCCCACGACAGGGAAGAACCTGAGGGGAGAACCCGCGCCTGTGCTTGACCTTGTCAAGATTGTCTCCGCCTGCGGAGTGAAGCATATCAGGGTTATCGATCCGCATGATCTCACAGAGATGGAGAAAGTCTTCAGGGAAGAGTTCGAAAGGAACGAACTTTCAGTAATTATCACCAGACGTCCCTGCGTTATGTGCTACAGACCGGCGAAGAAGAGTGTAGCCCTGCTCGACCCGGAGAAATGCATCGGGTGCAAGCTCTGCATGAAACTAGGGTGTCCCGCTATCAGCTGGGCAGATGAAAAACCTGATATCAGCAAGCTTCTGTGCTGGCCAAATTGCGACCTTTGCGTTCAGGTTTGTCCTGTTGACGCTATCTCGAAGGACATGGAGGGATTGGAATGAAATCCATAACCAATGTAATCATATGCGGCACAGGAGGTCAGGGAATTCTGCTTGCAAGCGAGATACTTTGCAAAGCGGCCATGCTGGCTGGCAATGACGTCAAGAAGAGCGAGGTTCACGGGATGGCTCAGAGAGGCGGAAGTGTCTCCAGTCATGTCAGGTTCGGTGAGAAAGTATACAGTCCTCTGGTGGAAAAAGGCACAGCTGATCTTATCCTGTCAATGGAAAAGATGGAGGCTCTGAGGTGGGCACCCTTTCTGAAATCTTCGGGCACTCTCTTATCATGTGATCTCGAGATAACTCCAATGACGGTTAACACGGGACATGCTGTGTATCCCGATGTGATATCCATGATGGAAGAGCAGAGCATTCCATGCAGGATGGTGCCGGCGCTGGAGATTGCCGAGGAACTGGGCAACCTCAGAGTGGTCAACGTGGTTCTGATTGGAGCAGCGTCTTCCTTTATTCCGATCAATGAGGATTACTGGTACAGGGCTGTCGAGGAAAGAGTTCCACAAAAAGCTCTCGATGTAAACATTGAAGCTTTCAGAAAAGGGAGACAGCTGTCTGGAATAGAATGATAATCAAAGTGTCAATTAAGGATCCAACCGTGACAGTATGAAGGTTTTATTCCTGGTTCATGACAACATAACAATACCTCTGGGTATCGGTTACCTAGCATCGATTGTAAGTGAACTCGGTCACGAAATCAGCACTTTTTCATTAAACATGAAGGACCTTACAGGCTGTGTTCGGGAAGAAGCGCCAGATATTCTGGCGTTTGGAACCACAACAGGGTTCCACAGGAAATACAGCGAAGTAGCGAAAAGGCTTAAAGAAGCAACAGGAGTTCTCACGATAATGGGTGGGGCTCATCCGACGTTCTTCCCCGAGGTGATGGAGGAGAACTTATGGCTTGATTATGCCATGCGTGGTGAAGCCGAGACGGCGTTTCCGCAATTTCTGGAGGCGCTGGAGGGAAGAAGATCGATCGGAGATGTCGGTAATCTTCTCTATCGTGAGAATGGACGAATACTTGAAAACCGAATTCTTCCTTTAGTGGAAGACCTCGATACAATACCATTTCCCAAAAGAAATCTACTGCCGGGAGAGAACAGAAAGGCTGTATTCTGCATAACTGGCAGGGGATGTCCCTACGATTGCAGTTACTGTTTCAATCAGAGTTACAGACAGATGTACAAAGGTCTTGGAAAGTATTGCAGAAGAAGATCAGTCGGGAATGTTATCGAGGAACTGAAAGAACTGAAGGAAGGAAACCCAGAGCTTCAGATGATCATTTTTCAGGATGACATCTTCATACTTGATCATGACTGGGTCAGAGAATTCTGTCGAAGGTACAGTAGTGAAATTTCTCTCCCGTTTCATTGTCATCTCAGAGCCAACCTGGTTACAGATGAAATTATGGAACTGCTTGCGGAAGCGGGTTGCATCAGCGTGAAAATGGCGCTGGAAGCCGCCAGCACTCGTTTGAGGAAGAATGTACTCAATCGAGATCTCAGCACAGAGGAACTGCTGAATGCCTGCCGGGCTGTCAAGCAAAGCGGCATCAAACTGGTGACCCAGAATATTCTTGGTATTCCTACGGGCACGCTTGAGGATGACCTTGATACTCTTAGACTGAACTATGAAATACAGCCGGATTTCGCTTTTGCGACACTTATGCAACCCTATCCACGCACAAGAATCTGTGAATTCAGTAAGGAACAGGGTCTTCTGGGTGATGAGGCTTTTATACCGGATTCTTTTTTTGATGATTGTATTCTGAAACTTCCTGACAACGACAGAAGAAAACGTCTGCGTCAGTTATTTGCGATTTGTATAGAATTCAAACCTGCACGGTACATGTTGAAGACACTGATGAGACTACCTCTGGATCGCCTGTACGGATTTCTGGACAAATTATGGAAGGGTTACTGTATCAAACAGAGAGAATTCCCCTACAAACTCTCGTTCAGAGAATATGTATCCAGCATGTTTACTTATTTCAGCAGCAGATATTACTAGCCCAACTATAATCCTATGTCTTCAGCAATGGCTTTCATCGCGGTAAGCGCAAGAGCGGCAAAAACATCAAGATCGTATCCAGCCTTTGAGCATTCTCTGATAGTTTCCCTTGGAACAGATCTGGCAAAGGCTGACATGTTCATCCGTTTGAGAATGGATTTTGGCTTGACTGAAGCCAGTTTTTTATCCGGATAAACAAGCGCAACGGCGACTACCAGTCCGGTGATAGACTCTCCCGCTGCAAGAAGATAATCGAAATCCGAAGATCTTTCTATTCCCGTATTCTCCGCGTTGTGAGACTGGATAGCGTGGATTGATTCGAAAGGGAGGTAATCGGCCAGCATCTCCGCCGCGACCATGCCGTGTGTTTCAGGGTCGTCTGAAGTGAGTTCGTAATCAATATCATGAAGCAGGCCGGTCATTCCCCAGAGATCGGGATCTTCACCCCTGTCCTCTGCGAGCGCGCGAAGGACTGCCTCAGAGGCAAGGCAGTGACGAATGAGATTTATGTTTCCCAGATTCTTCTCAAGCAGTTCCAGCGCTTCTTCTCTGTTAATAAGCATAATCAAAGTTGTTCGCTCTGTTTCCCGTTTTCAATTGTTCGGAATGCTCTGCCCATTCTTGAAAGCACATCGGAGGGTATCAGCGATCGCTCTGAAAAGTATTGAATTGCGATATCAGCCGACAGGCCGTGTACATATGCTCCCAGCAAAGCTGCTTCGTAAGGCTTCAGTCCCTGTGCCATGAGGGAGCACGTTATGCCGGTCAGGACGTCACCGCTTCCTCCTGTCGCCAGACCACTGTTACCGGTTGGAATCAGGCAGCATTCCCCGTTGGGATTGAAAACCATGGAAGGCTTCCCCTTGAGTAGAACAGTGGCTCCCGAAGAATTCGAAAGTTTCGCGGCAGCCTCAGACCTGCTTCCTATATTTGACGCGTCACACTTTGTCATTCTAGAAAGTTCTCCTGGATGCGGTGTTATCAACAACTGTCCCTTGTGTTTGCTCAGCTGACCTACAGGATCATCCAGGACATTAAGAGCGTCAGCATCAAGCACAAGAGGACCTTTCCAGTTTTGCAGCACATATGTAACAAGTTTCATAGTGGCAGGACTGTTTCCCATTCCAGGGCCTATGGCGATGGCATCGAAATCATCATTCAAAGGCAATCCGGAGGGATCACCGGGAAGGAAGTAGGAACTTAGAACCTCTGGTATTCTTCCGGCAATGAGAGGATAGGCTGGAAGAGGAACAGATAGAAAAACAAGCCCTGCTCCGGATCGGAGTGCTCCCAGAGACATAAGTTGAGGAGCTCCAGGCATACTCTCGGAACCCCCTATGAGCAGAAGTCTGCCAAAGGTACCCTTATGCGCATCAGAAGGCCGATCAGGCAGAAGGGCATAAGCTTCGCTCAGTCCAAGGACCATTCGTTCTTTATTATGATCTATATCTATCCCGATATCCGATACAAGAATATTTCCCGTGTAACCACACCCTGGCGGGAAAAGCAATCCCGCTTTGGGCGCTGCGAAAGTAACCGTAGCAGTTGCCCGCAAAGTATGGGGATCAGCACCACCGGTTTTACCGTTAATGCCTGTGGGAGTATCAATTGCGAGAATTTTACACTGGTATTTTCTCATCATGTCAGTGCACTCTATGAATACTCCTTTCAACTCGCCGCTAAAACCTGTGCCAAGGAGGGAATCAACCACCAGGGCGGGAGAGGCAGGCAGATCGTGCGCTTTTTGCGGGGCAAGAGCTTCTCCTCCGGACTGGACAAAACGGCTGAGGTTGGACTGGCAATCAAGGGAAAGGCTCTTTCCAGGCGTAGTTGCAATAATAGCGTAGACTTCATAACCCCTTTCCTTCAACAATCGAGCGAGAACAAGCCCGTCTCCTCCGTTGTTTCCAGGACCGCACCAGACCTGGACAGCCCCCTGATCAGGTTGTGTCATCGCCATCGCGGCGAGAGCAGCGGACGAACCTGCCCTTTCCATCAGAACATCACAAGGAGTCCCTGCGTTAATTGTTCTTGTATCGGACAAAGCCATTTCTTCCGGCGTAACCCAGTATTTCATTCCGATTCTCCATTCCCCTCAAGCACAATTATCGCCACCGCAGTCCTCATGGTCTTTGAGACGCTGACAAGCACTCTCCGCCCCTCAAGCAATTTGTATGACATTCCTGAAACGAACGGTTTTAGAGAGTCTTCAGATCCGGGAGGCAGAGAAAAATCATGCCATCTGACTCCTTCGGAAATACCGGTACCAAGAGCCTTGAAGAAAGCTTCCTTTGCGGCGAAACGTTCTGCAAGAAAACCGAAATCGGTGCCAGAAAGAAGTTCATCGGATGTAAATATACGTCTGAGAAATCTTTCTCCGCTTCGCTGAACAGCTTTCTTTATTCTGCTGATACTCACAATGTCAACACCCTGAGAGGTGTTTGAGTTAGAAGTCATGGCTTATTCTCCCTGTACCAAAAAGTGAACCTTCACGATTATAACAGTATGGTTTTCTTTGAGTCAGGTGCAGCACAGAGCTCTGAGAATTGAGCCGGACCATCTTGAGAAAGCGTTACATGAAAGTGAGGAACAAGACGAAGGATCATCGTGAAGGACAGCGAAAGCAGCCCTCCCGACCATAACAGCATTGTCCATGGTATACTTTTTCTCGGGAAGGAAGAGAGAAATTCCATGCTTCGTGCACTCTTCTCTCAATCGAGTTCTGAGCAGAGTATTTGCGGTAACACCGCCAGCCGCAAGGACACTTACCGCGCCAGAACGAACTGCCTGAAAAAGCAGTTTCGAGACAAGAATATTAACAACTACTTTCTGAAAAGATGCAGCAAGATCCGCAAGATCCGCTCCACTTTCCCACTGCAGTCTTACAGCTGTCTTGAGACCACTGAAACTGAACTCCGGAAGAGTCGGGTCTGAAAGAGGAGATGGTAGCGATACATTATCAGGATTTCCATCAACTGCAGCCCTTTCCAGAGCTTCTCCGCCAGGATATCCGAGACCAGCAAGCTTTGCCGTCTTGTCAAAAGCTTCTCCTGCAGCATCATCTCTTGTTGAACCCAGTAAAAATGCCTGGGTCCAGGATTTCATGCTGAAGATACAGGTGTGCCCGCCGGAAACAAGCAGGGCAACTGCTGGAAATTCCACGGAATCCGATCCTGTGTAATGAGTATGAAGGTGAGCTGAGAGATGATTAATTCCAAGAAAAGGCTTTCCTGATGCAAAGGCGGCAGCTTTAGTCCAGGACAGCCCTACAAGAAGGGAACCCACAAGACCCGGTCCCGCTGTTGCCGCGAAAACATCGACTTCCCGTAGAGCTTCTATTCCCGATTCTGAAAGCACCTCTCTAACAAGTCCGGGAAGTGTCTCAATGTGCTGTCTGGAAGCGAGTTCAGGAACAACACCGCCATGATTCGAATGAATACTCTGGCTGTATATTCGTTCCGCGATTACACTGCTGTTTTCAAGCAGTGCAACCGCGGAATCGTCGCATGATGTTTCTACTGCCAGGATTCGCAAGAATACTAATCCGTTTCAGGCAGAATCTTCACGATAATTTCCGAGCGAATGTCTCCATATACTTTCACTGAAACGGGAAATTCACCCGTTTCCTTGATATGCTCACTCAGAAGAACGTGTTCAGCGTCTATATCAAATCCCGCCTTTTTCAGGACGTCAGAAATCTGCCTTTCGGTGACGCTTCCATAAAGGTGTCCGTTGTCATCAGAAGAAGAAGTGATTTCAAGAACCAACCCGCTGAGCTTCAAAGCTAACTGTTCAGACTGATTGATTGTTTCAGCCTGTTCCTCCAGAGCTTTGGCGCGATAGAACTGAGCGGTTTTCACGGCTGCCGGAGTTGCTTTTATCGCCAGATTTCTGGGAAACAGAAAATTTCTCGCATACCCATCGGAGACATTTACAACTTCACCTCCAATGCCCAGATCTTCAACACTTTTCATTAGAAGTACTTTCATTCCTGTGTTTTCCTTTCCATTAATTTTTTCAGTCGCAGGCTGAAGGCAAACCATGTGTCCATTATGCCAACCATTACAAGAATACCTATCGCTGCGGGGGGGAAAATGATCGCAATCGGGACAGCCGCCAGAAGCAGCATGGGGTAACTGCGCAGAGCAACTCTGAAGATACCGAAACCAACCAGAGAATACGGCAGAATCATGAAGATGGAGATGTTTACCGCTGCCTGTTGGACATACGCTGGAAGCCCTCCACCGGTAAGATTAACTGAAAGAGTTGCTATCAGTATCCAGGCAGGTAACAGACCAAGCCGGATATCCATTCCCTGAGTGATAATATTGAATGCTTCTTTCCTGCGCTGGTTTGCTAATCGGACCGCGACTGCCGCTGCGACTGTACCAGAAACCGCCCAAATAGCCAGAAGAGATGGCAGGATGTACAGGAAAATATTCAGCATTGATGCTATCTCGGAAGGACTCAGGCCAGCTGACCTGTAGATCCGCGACAGCGCTTCCATATTTTCCTGAGATAGAAGTGATTGATCGGGCATCAATATCGTCCCGAAAATGGATGCAACAGCCACTGCCCCCGAAGCAAAGGTGGTTGAGAGTTCAAGACTTCTTCCTGACCTGATTCCAGCGGCAAGCAAACCTGAACCGGTTGCAGTTATTAATGCTCCTGTAAAATCCGATATCAGATATACACCGACAAGAATGACAACCACCAGCGGTAATGCTGTTCGAGAACTTGAAAGCAAGAGCACCATAGTTACAATGGTCATTCCCACAAAAGGAATGCCCATTAGAATCAAAATAATACTCAGAGCTATGATCCCGAAGAATCCGGTCCCTGTCCCCTTTAAAGTCTGTTCCATTTTTCTGAACCTGCAGTCGATCTTATCTGTAGTGTTCTCTTACATAGGGAAGCAGGGCAAAGAATCTCGCCACTTTTATGGAGTTCGCGATTCTTCTCTGATGTTTTGCACAGTTCCCGGTAACTCTTCTTGCGATGATTTTCCCTCTGTCGGAGATGTGTCGCTGAAGCATTTTTTCGTCTTTGTACGATATTTCCAATTGTGGATTTCCGCAGAAACGGCACTTCTTTTTGCGTCCGTATTTGCTGCTCTTTTTCTTCATTCTTTTTTTTGTGACCAAATCAGTTCCTCCTGCAAGTCTTCATGATCTGACTCCCAGCGATTCAACGCTGGATGCTTTTACGATCATCTTGTGATGTAAGCCCTTTGATCTGTCTTCGTACGATCTGCTAACAAGACTGCCCTCAACAAGAACCAGAGAACCGCTCTTTATCCGCCTGTCTATCTCCTCTGCCAGGCTACCCCAGGCTTCAACTGAGAGAATAGAAGATTTTTTTCTTGCGTCTGCGGTTCCTGTGGAGATCATTACCGTATTCTCAACTTCAAACCTGATCACATAGA
>JAUWJE010000242.1 GCA_030607835.1 Candidatus Fermentibacterota bacterium
GGCTGAAGTGAGACAGCATGTTCGTTTCAATGGTCGTCCTTCAGTGACCTGCTATATCAACAAGAGATCCGACGCGAATACGGTGAATGTTTGCAGAATACTCAGGAGTGAACTCGGGGAAATTAGTGAGAATTATGGTGATCTTCTTACACCTGTCGTACTCTGGGATCAGTCGGAATTCATTGAACAGTCGATAAACAATCTGGGAACCACAGCTCTCCAGGCATGTATACTTGCCTTCCTCGTTCTGCTCTTCTTTCTCCGATCCTGGAAAAGTGCTTCTATTGCCGGGATATCCATACCGCTTTCGGTTTTTGTTACCTTTGCGATGATGCATTTCAGTAATATCCAGTTGAACATGATCTCACTTGCAGGGCTTGCGCTCGCGATTGGAATGCTGGTGGATAACGCGATTGTTGTGCTTGAAAACATCTTCAGGCACAGAGAAAAAGGGGAATCCCCATGGAATGCCGCGGTCAATGGCGCTATGGAAGTATCTACCGCAATAACCGCTTCGACTCTTACAACGCTCGCCGTGTTCATACCGATTCTGTTCGTTCCGGGCATAGCGGGGATGCTTTTCAAGGAAATGGTGCTGACCATTACCTTCAGCCTGACAATTTCACTGTTCGTCGCGCTTAGCCTTGTCCCGCTGATTACTTCACGGACGAAGAATCTCGTGCGGCATCATAAACCGATGAGTCTGGCGGGCAGGATCGGCACTCTGATCAACAGGCTCGAACTAAATTACAAAAAATGGGTAACCTGGGCAGTGAATCACCGGAAGACGGTCCTATTCACCACTCTGGGAATGTTTGTGATTTCCCTCCTGGTTATAGGCCAGCTTCCTTCAGATTTCTTTCCTGATTCCGACGATGGGATGTTGAGTATCGATCTTGAAGAACCTGTTGGCACAAGCCTCGAGACAACCGATGAGATGCTCAGGGCGCTTGAGGATTCAGTCACTTCGATAATCGATCCTGATGATGTTGTTGCGATCTACGCTTCAGCCGGGCAGGGTGAAGGCATTATGGCGATGTTCGGCAGCACTGGTTCCAATACGGCCTCAATCCTTGTTAGACTGACACCAGCAAGCACCAGGAGCACTTCCATGTTCGAGTATCTGGACAGGATCAGGGAGGTTCTTGATCAGATGCCGGGAGTGGAGTACTCGACAGAAGCTGGGATGAGTCTTCTGTCCGGATCCGCAATAGAGATCGATCTGTATGGAGATGATCTGAACAGTCTCTACGCAAAGGCCGAGGAGATCAAGGAAGCACTTGGATCCATCGAAGGTGTGGTTGATCCTACGACCACAATGGAGGATCTGATTCCGGAATATACTTTTGTGCCGGATCCGGGAAGACTGTCGATGCTCGGATTATCATCATACGGTATCGCAACGGATATCAGTTACGGATTCATGGGATCGAATGCTTCGATCTTCAGAGAAGGAGACCGGGAGTACAATATCTTCGTTCGGTATCCCGAGCAGCTCCGTGATTCCCGAGAGGATATCGAGTACGCTACCGTTATGGGAAGGCCGTTCACATCCTTCGGAACGCTGGAGCAGCGGATCGTGTCAAATACTGTAACAAGGAAGAATCAGGCCAGGATGGTCACTATATCCTGTGATGTCTCAGGGAGATCGCTCGGAGCGGTAGCCAACGATGTATCGACTATGATGAATAACCTGGAGCTTTCAGAATTCAGATATGAAATGGGCGGAGAAATGGAGGACCAGCAGGAAACCTTCATGTATCTCGCTATCGCAATAATTGTTGCCGCTGCTCTTGTCTACATGGTTATGGCTGGACAATTCGAGTCCTTCCTCGAGCCATTCATTATCTTTTTCACTATTCCGCTGGGCTTCATTGGAGTAGTGCTGGGGCTTCTGGTAACAGGTACAACGCTTTCAGTGATGGCGCTGGTGGGTATGCTCATGCTTGTGGGTATTGTAGTTAATAACGGCATAGTGATGATCGATTACGCAAATCAGCTCCGAAAAGCGGGCAGGGAAGTAAAGGTGGCCATCGTTGAGGCATCCACCATCAGAATGAGACCAATCATCATGACGGCAGCGACTACAATACTTGCCATGTTCCCCCTTGCGCTGGGTATTGGCGAGGGAGCTGAGAGCTGGGCTCCAATGGCGGTTACCGTTATCGGTGGATTGCTTGTTGCTACTGCACTGACACTGATCGTTGAACCATGTATCTATGTACTGTTTGGCAGCCGCAAGGTTTTCAGGAGTAGAAAAGTAAGCTGATCCAGACTTGAAAGGGGAAGGGCAGAAGCCCTTCCCCAGAAACCAGCAAATCGAAACAGTCTAACTAGAAGAGTGTCTTGATTTCAGCCCATGTTGCGGATTCCAGTGCGGATTCAAAACTACAGAAATCGAAGAACATATCAGCTGTGAATTCCAAACCAGGATAAACGTCAGTTCTTACCCATACACCGGAGCCATCATAGAACCAGGTGCAATCGGCTATACCAGGATTAGTGACAAGAATGTAGCAGTTGTCTCCAGTATCACCCTGGGTCTCGAAGTAGTAATGTGCTCCGATTTCAAGTTCTGGCGTATTACCGGTTTCATTAATGTCACAGGTGGTCTCGTAGATGTAAAAGCCCCACCCTATATCGCCTGTGAAGACGTTTGTGCAGGGAACGGCCTCGGCCCATACTTCGGTAGCAGTGTTGGGATCGGAGTCACCAGCGGTGTCTTCCGAGAAAGCGAGGTTCATGGTTGAGGCCTGACCACCGGTCCAGATCATCCACACGACGATTTCATCTATATAAAAGTCGGGACCGGCAAGCACGAAATCATCGCAGACCCGGCGGTCAAGAAAAGAAGGGTTGCTGAAACCGTTGAGAAGCTCGTCGAAATCGTAGGTTTGTGAGTACACAAGTTCGTCAATACTTGACGCGCCGCTGCCGTTGGTCTGACGCTCGCCAAGTTCGACATCGACCGCAAAGGCAGAAGCTGCCACAATGACAAGTGCAAATACATAGAGTTTCATGATTAACCTACCCTTCACCCCTAAATTCTCTGCCTGGAATAACAATACCGAGGACAATCCTGTCCTGTCAACGACACTTTTCCATAGGATACTGTGCTTGCAGGAGGAGTACATGCGAAATCCTGGAAATGATCTTAATTGAAATGAAAGGAATTTGGATGCAGAAAGGGGAAGGGCAGAAGCCCTTCCCC
>JAUWJE010000011.1 GCA_030607835.1 Candidatus Fermentibacterota bacterium
CGCATCGGTCCAATTCTGTATTCAGGAAGGTCACTGAAGTCTGATACCTGGCTGTTCCTGAAGTCCATGCATAGCGCGGTAACAGCGCTTTCCTCGGTGAGTCTTGCCTGAGTTCTCTGTTCCAGAAATACCTGCTGGTCGACAACTCTGGAAATGTATCCAATCAGAAGCGCAACTGACAGCATTGTCACAAGTGAAGCGGCAAGAGCGATAACAAGTGCTGCGCCGGAGGTTTTTCCTCCGGATGCATATCGAATAGTGCGATTCATATGCTTATTCATAACATTATCAAGTAATGCATAATACTTGCCAGAAATGTACTGATAATATTGCTTGTTTACTATCTGAAATATTAAATATATGCCTGATGCATGTTCAGAAAAGTGCAGAGCTCTGCACACTGTGTGAAAGGCTGTTACACTATTGGTTCAACAGTTCCGCTTCTGTGGTCTCCATAAGACCAGCCCTCATTATTATTTTCCGGGCATGCTTCAGACCAACATAGAATCGCTCGGAGTAAAGCTCATAATCATCTCTCTACCTCGGTGGAGTCATATTCACGGTAATAACATTGGCTCCAGCGTCGAAACACTGAAGCTGACCATCCTTTCTCAGACGCTCGAAAGTACTCGTTGCCGGTATAAGTGTGTTCTTTAAGAATAGTCTCATAGCGGCTATGAAGCGAAGACCCAGATCAACATCACCAACAGGAAAGTCCTCAAGAGGCGTCCCCTTCGCCGGAAGAAAGACGGACACACTCGACATGTCAACATTCAGATTCTTCATGAGGATAAGATCATCCACCAGTGAGTCTACCGTCTGCCCCGGCAGACCCAGTAGAGGTCCTGAACCAATGTGGTAATTGTGCTCACTCAGAGTCCTCAGCCATCCGATTCTATCGGTAAGAGTAAATCCTGGCTTCATCTTCGCGAAGAGGTCAGCATCGGAGGTTTCATGTTTCAGAATGAATTTTCTGGCTCCGGCTTCAAACCAGTAGTCAAGGTCATCTACCCTGTGAATCCCGACACACAGAAGCACCATCATGTCCATGTCGGATATTCTTCGAATAACATCCCCAAGCCATTCGGCGTTGTACTCCTCACTTTCGGCAGCCTGGAGAAAAAAGGTTCTTATGCCATTCTCCAGCGCGGTTTCGGCCACGGATACTATTTCATCAGGATTAAGTGTGAATCTGGGGATTTCCGTATTCTCTGTCCGCATTCCACAATAAACACAACTGCATCTACAGGTGTTGGCAAATTCAATTACAGCCCGAATGAAAGCTCTGTCCCCAAAGTGAAGTCTTCGTATTTCTCTCGCGACTTTGAACAGTATTTCCGATTCTTCATCTGATGAGAGAAGAATCGCCTTCAGATCATCCTTCGTAAATCCGTCATTCAACCGGTCTCTGATCCATCTCTGATCAATTTGCTCCATCAGTGTCATCCTTTTCAAGCTTATTCTGAATCATCAATAGAACATCTTCTGTCTCAGGCATGATTCCAGTCCATATTCTGAACGACTGCGCAGCCTGATATACAAGCATTGATTCACCTGTGAACACCCTTGTGCCGCGGGTATGAAGAAGATTCCGCCATTTCCAGAATCGGTTGTAATTCAAATCAATAAAGAATCTGTCTTTCAAAGATTCAGCATCGATCGGGAAGGGATCGTCATCCATCCATCCCATTGTTGTCGCGTTTATTACAGTGCAATCTTCTGTGTTCAGAATCGCAGATTCTATTTCCTCAAGTCTTCGGGTGGGGGAGTTACCTCTCCACGCTTCCGGATTCCTGCTGAATACAACAGATTCCGCTCCATCGGTCGAGAGCACTAAATCCACTGCAAGGGAGACACCTCCTGCTCCAACAATGAAAAAGGGTTCAGGCGGTGACAGGACTGAAAGAAGATGACGGAAACCGCAGGTATCAGTGTTGTAACCATAAGTCCCACCATCAATTCTTTGAATCGTATTTATTGCGCCGATTGCGGCTGCATCTCCAACTATCTCATCACAGATTCGGCAAGCTGCAGCTTTGTGAGGATAAGTGACATTCAAACCAGTGATTCCTGTTTTCAGAAGAATGGACGCTTCATTATCAAATAGTTCCGGAACCATGGGATACAACATGTATTCACCTTGTAAACCACATGATCCCAGAAATTCGGAATGAATGAAGGGAGATAATGATTGTTCAAGGGGCCAGCCAGTAAGACCAAGTCGATAGTATTTCTCCTGTTCAGACATGTCTCAGCGTCCGAATTCGCTGAAATAACCTGTAAAGCCAGTCAGCCGGACCCTTGATTCTGTAGAATACCGGATCGAAGAAGTCACAATCCCGGTCAATCATGCCTTTGTTTATCATCTGTAACGCAATGGGGGAATGTGCGTATACTCTTATAGTACCAATATTTACGAACGTTTCTTTGTGACCGAGCATCAGTCTGACCCTGAACATGAACCAGAGTTTTCTGAGTAGTGAAACAAATCCTTCTCCCGGATTCCCGTTGAAGAAGTTGATACCTACATGGAAACCCAACGCTCTTGCAGCCTTTACTGCGGGAAGAAGATCCGCTGCTTTTCCCCGCTTGCCCATTCTTTGAAGACCTCTGTCGGATATCGCATCCGGTGAGAAATCAACCTTCACCGCTCCAGAGCGTTTCATTCTTGCGAGCTGATCAGGTGTTATCCTGTCATCAAGCCACGCACTCCAGGAGAGTCCTGTCTCAGATGCCTCTATAGCGTTCAGAAGTTCCTCAAAATACTCATCAGGAGCATTGAACACCGAGTCAACGAACTGAAATCGCGAAACGCCGAGTCTCTCCAGAGTCCTGATATCCTCCAGAATCCTGGCTACAGGTCTTTCTCTGAATTTCTTTCCACTTAGATAGCTGTACGTACAGTAAGTACAATTAAATTCACAGCCCCTTCTGCTCTGGATACCAATGGCGTCATCCGCTGAGTAGCGTGATATATCCAGAATTGTGTAATCCGGAGAAGAGACAGCATCAAGATCGACTTTCCCCCAGGGCAGCAATCTTCCTCCACCCCATTCCGGAATGCTCGAACCATGCTCGATATGATTCAATAGCACCGGGAGCAAATCCTCACCTTCTCCCGGAAGACCAAAATCTATCCTTGGATACCGATCAAGAATTATCTCCGGGTATATGGAAAATCCGGTTCCCCCGACTACTAAAGGACCTTTCCATTGCTCGAGGACTTCAATGATCTCCGAAAAGGATGTCATGTATGAGTAAGTTACAGGATAAGTGCTATCGTCAATGTTGCGCAGGGAGATGCATACAATGTCGGGTTTTAACGATTCAAGTTCACACTTCAGAACATCTGCGAAGTCAGAATACAGACTTAAATCCACTCCCTTAACGTCATGCTTACTGAGCTGACCTGCAAGACAGGCAAGGCCAAGGGGGAATATGGGTGCTTCCATTCGTCCGGTAGGAGATTGTACAAAAAGAATTTTCAACAGGTTTTCCCTCTTTCCAATTTTCCATCATGAAGTATTTTAAGTATAATGAAATCTATGAGAACCAGCTTCGCTGTCATAATCACATTTCTGATTCCTGTTTTCTTCCCCGCACAGCGGATTGAAGCAGGTTTCGAACCGGTACGCATCCCCACACTGGATAGCCTTGCTGCCGATATTTCATTACTTGGATTCGTGCCTTCAGGAGGAAATCTGCAGGTGCTGGCGGCTGCAAATCACTGGTTTGGATTATTGTCCGGAGTGCAATTGCTACCTGGTGACAGCTGGGAATTGAACGCTATCCAGAAAGACACATCCGGTGCGTGGGGATATTACGGTATCGCCAACTGGTCCGCTGGCGGAGATAGGGTTCTGGTTCTTGCACCTATCCCACGCTGCCTTCCTCTAGAACTCCAGTCAGAAGTTCCGACTGGTTCTGAAATCAGCTGCATTCTCGATGGTTACAACACTCTCCAGAGTCCTCAGGCTGCAATTAGAACTCCGGGAATGCAGGTGATTGACCTGATGCCGGATTCCACAGGAAAATGTGCATTTTCAGTTGCGGAACGTGGAATTTACTGGGTGGAGATAATGGAGCAGGCAGTATCAGGACCTTCCATTACTCTTCTCTTCCCGGTGATATCCGGTGGCACGGCAACCGATGTTCTGCTGGGTGACATACCTTCAGCAGCATCAGTGGCAGCATGTCCTGAAGATGTGCTCGATGAGCTGAACATACTCAGAGAGAATGCGGGAATCCCTGCTCTCCATCGTGAAAGCATGCTTGATTCCATTGCGATGATAAGAGCAGGTGCTCTTGCTTTTTCCGGAACCTCGGTTCATTTCAGTACTAACAACACCAATCTGCCGGATATTCTACCCGAAGGACTGGAAACATATGGAGAAAATATCGGAAGGGGTGCTGGATATCAGGAGGCCTGGTCGATGATACTGATAAGCCCTTTCCACCTGAGAACATGCATGTCTCCAGCCTTTCGAAATATCGGAATTGCAGGTGCTGTGGATTCAGGCGCATATGAATGGCAGCTGGTCATGGTGCAGATATTTACATCAGGGGATAATGGATCATGATAAATCCGCTAAGTGAGATATTCGGATACAGCAGTCTGTTATCAGCTGGGTTTCTTGGTTCGGATTATATTTTGATGATTGCAGTTCTGGCTGCGGGGAGTATTCTTAATGGTGCTTATCCATTAGTTACTTCGTCGTCAACTGAATTCTCCCTGAACAGAATATTCATCTTTGTGATATTCTTTCTCTGTCCGGAGATTCTTGCATTTGAAGTTACAACATTGTGCATTTTCATCAGTTCACTCCTAAGAAATAATGAATCAGAATCAGCATTCTGGCGATATCTGATTTCAGGAATAACTGCAACTGCAATTCTAAGAACAGGTTTTATCTTAATCCCCACATTATTTCAAGACTTCCCGCAACAACTTTCAATCATAATGACTATCCCTGTCGTAATTCTATCAGATATCATTCTGAATCTTTCATTCTCGACAAAAGGTGCTTCACCTGTTAAAGATAGAATCGGCAGGCAATTGATATCTTATATTGTTATCCTCCCACTCACCCTAATCACAATCATTCTACTCATGCAGGCAGGGCTTTTAGGGGCTTTTTTTGCCGTTTCAGCAATTACAGGATTCTCTTTCATCGGCAGGTCAATAGTCAAGAAATACAGAATCAACCAGTTCATGATAAAAGCAATTATCGAACAGAATATACTTGCTGTACGACTAATGAAATCCTTTACTTTCAGTGAATTTCAGGCAACACTCGAAGAGCATTTTTCAGAATCTGAGGAATGCAGAATAGGGATTCTGTCCCGCTCCTCTGTCAATGCTGACTGGATACTATGGAGTCTGAACGGTCAGAGAAGCGTTGCACTTTCCGAGATTACGGGAAGTATTCCAGGGAAATGTGGAATTCAATCGGATTTCAAGATTGGAAAAATAACTGCAACAGTTGTGGGATTATCAGATAATTCAGATCTCCTGTTATTAGCAAGTGGTCCAATCGAAAACGAAATCCGCAGAATGCCATCAAATCTATTGGACAATCTCACTCTTCTTCTCAAACACACCTGGGAAGCAGTAGGGCATTCGATGAGAAGTGAAAAATCTTTCCTTGCGGCAGCTGTAATGCTGGCGCGATTGGCGGATTCAAAGGATGATTATACTCATGAACATTCAATGAGAGTATCAGATCTGTCTTGCGCACTCGGCACGGAGCTCAAACTCTCCGTGAAGCATATGCAAATCCTAAGAGTCGGAGCAATCCTCCACGATATAGGAAAACTTGCTATTCCAATACTAATTCTCACAAAAAGAGGTCTCCTCACAAGAAGGGAAAGAGAGATTATTCAGGATCATCCTGCTGAAGGAGCAAAAATCGTATCAGAACTGTCCGGATATGAAGAAGTCACAAAAATAATTAGAAGCCATCATGAGAGACTTGATGGAAACGGCTATCCCGATGGTCTTCAAAACATCGATATTCCTTTCCTTGCAAGAATCGTTGCTGTAGCAGACACATTCGACGCAATAACAACTGCCAGATCATATCATTCAATTGCAGATTGGAATAACGCAATTGAAACAATAAAAGAGGGAAAGGGTATTCAGTTCGACTCCAGAATAGTTGATGCTCTGGAGAAAGTAATTGTCAGCGAATCGGTGTATCAGGCATGAATGAAAAAAAACGACTGGAAGGAATGACATTATTTGCCGGAGCAGCCATTCTTCTTCTAATTCTTTGGCTTCCTGTGAGATACGCACTTCCTGGTTCCGGGGAGATACTCACTCTATTCTGTATCTGGTTAGGGCTTTTCTACACGGTTGCCCTGAAAAGTCAGCGCACGATCGGTTACCCGGTGGTTCTCTTTCCTGCATTTCAGGCATACATGTCTGTAACCGGATATTCATTCTTTCAGGAAGCCGGTTTCATACTCGCGACTTTCCTTGGATCATTTGTCTATGCTCTTGGATCTGGCGGGAATTTATCGGAATGCTTCCATCGGGCTCTGAAATTCATGCTGGTTAGTCTCTTATCACTGAGAATTACAACTTTCATTGTTCAGCCATACCGAATGCAGATACTTTCCAACAATGTTCTGGCTACTGTCATTCTCGTGGCAGCGGTACTTCTGGCTGTGTTGTTCAACCATGTAATACACCTGCTCACCGGATTCAGAGAGTATAGAGGAATCAAGTATGCTATTTCGCAGTACACTAAATCAATAGTTTATCCTGCATTGTTCGTTCTCTTTCTCGTTCCAGCAGCAACACATACAGTTGCAACCTCCCGCAGTGGCTGGGAATGGGATATTATTGCAGGTGTCACCGCTATACTCATTATTCAAACAGGTCTATCCGTACTTATTGACAGAGCAAGATTTTCCTTCTCAAGAACAAAGTTTCTGGAGAATGAACTCGGTAGGCATTCTGACATTCTTGCAAATCTCAGAACTCCAATCGAAGCTCTTCGGGCTCTCGCACAGTTCTGGTTCCGGGCTGCGGAACCAGAAGCGGTAAGAGTGAGCTGGAATAACATAAGCCTTACATATCCTCCAGTTATGGATCTCTCTGATCAGGCTCCATTATCACGAAGGGGAACAGGAGGGTTACTTCTTGAAATATGGCCGACATTGAATACAACTCTTGATGCGGAGAGGCTGGAGATATTCGTTTCACAGACAGAAATTGTGCTTCAAAATCTTGAACTGAGAACTAATGTCCTGAAAAGGGGATGGAAATGCCTTGAAGCAATGGTCTATTCCCTCGATATGTCTGACAGCAAGCAGACTGGTTACAGTAAGCAGGTTGCGACAGTAGCACGGAATATCGGTCGGGAGATGGGCATGGATGATGATTCACTGGAAGACCTTGAAATGTCTGCAATGCTGCATCTCACTGCGGCCATACTTGAAAAGGCTGAGGAGGATTCTCAGGAAACGTTCTCTGAAGCTCCCTCAAAAGTACAGTTCCAGATTCCACCGGATATTGTCAGGGGAATCAGACATATAATGGAGAATTTTGACGGCTCGGGAAAACCTGAAAAACTGGAAGGGAAATCAATACCTCTAATTTCCAGAATTTTATCAGTTTCGAGTGATTTTGTTACAAATCAGTCAGATCAGTCAATCGAGAATTCAATTCTGGAACTCAAAAGAAGATCAGGATCAATATATGATCCTGAAATCGTATCAATTCTGGAGGGGATGACCATTCGGAAAAACCAACCCGCATTCTCAGAGATCAGAAGTTAACCCGCATATTTCACCATCTTCTTACCTTTTATTCTGCTTCCTCTTTTAGTACACGGCATAGAATACTGGAAGCTCCAGCAAGAAGCAGTTCACTGCTCAGACTAAGGAGTCTCATCAGTATAACAGATATAACCACTATCTGTGAATTAACCACAAGCGGAAGCAGAATGAATAGAACTCCCTCCCTTACACCCAATCCGCCAGGTGAGAATATCGCGATAACACCGACCAGGCTCGCCAGATAGTAAGCACCGGTAACAATCGGGTACAATTCAAAATTTAACTGCGAAAATGAATTAAGAATAATAAAAAAGGCAAGGCCGTGCAGCATGCCTGTAAGGATATATCCACTTGTCACCTGCAGTATTGTCTTGATTTTGGGAAATGTATCAAGTGGCGCACGCCTGAAAATCCTGAAAATCAGATTGATAACCCTCTTAAGTATAGAGGGATGTAATAAGGCAAATAGAATAACAAGCAATCCCGCAGGCAGCCATCTGGTGAGCAAAGAATTTGCCACAGGTACAAATACTGAACCGATAATTACAAGAATGCAGGCTGCAAGCATTGCGGCAATGTATTCTGTTATCAGAGAAGCTGCAACAATTTTCTTTGAACATTTCTCGTATGCCCGAAGGCGAATAAGGAACAGACCAACCTTGCCGGGTATGTATCGACCCAGCAGGGAAGAGAAAAAAGCCCGGCTGGCAGTTGCAGCAGGTGCCTTCAAACCGTATGACCCGGTCAGTACAGTCCAGAAGAAGAATCTGTTCACAAATCCAAGGCTGATTAGTATTAATGCAGCGGCAAGATCAAGAAGCGAAAGTTCCGTGAGATCATAATCCGCTATTCCGCCGCACGTTTTTATCGCAAATAGTGCCACTGCGGCAAGAACCAGAACAAACAGGACTATGCCGACTATTCTACTGTCCAGAGAGAAACAACTGAATCTCATTATTTCAGTTTTCCATAATCATCTGTTCAGCATAAGTTTCTGAATAGCCATAAATGGATAATGAACCCACCATGGAAGCCGTAATAGCAGGAATCTTATTCTGGAATTGAAGACTCTGTACGCTGTTAAAATCATAATCGCTGCAAGATAATCATTGATTCTGGGTGTGACATTGATGCTGGAATGAATATTCAGATTAAATATTCCGGCAAGTTTTGATCTTGCTTCTGTGTTATATGTATGCCAGATCACAGCTCTTTTCTGAGCTTGCACCGCGAGAACCGGATCCAGTTGGCTTATTTGAACATTTTCAGATTTTTCCAGATTTCTTATCGCATTATCTCCTCGGCCTGAGAACGACAGTGCCATTGTCTCTTTTTGTTTTTCTCTTTTTTGCGTACGAAGCCAGCAATCTCCAAAACTGATATCTGCTTCTTCCGCAAAGTGATCACTGCAGGAAAAGCATCTCTGCCTGCAGTCAACGTACAAATTCTGGAACAGCCCAAAGTTTCTGGAAAATCGCTTTTTTAAACAGGAACCATTCTGCAATTGGATTTCTGAATATCCCCTCCAGTGGCCTTTCCTGTATCTGAATGATTTAATCGAGCTGAGGGAAACGCGCCATTTCTTCAGCAGATCAATAAGAAGTTTTCTATCAGTTGTATGACCACACCATAGACCAATATAAAGACCCACTCTATCCGCGAGGTGTTCATTAGATTGGACATGCTTCTTAATTATGCGTATTTGACAAGGCAGAGCAACAATATCGAAGCGTCCTTTCTTACTGTTCAGAATATTCAGAATTCCATCAACATGATTAAATTCGCTATATATGCTTCCTGCGTACTTATATACATTCAGAGGTTCCTCAACAAGAATAGTCTCCGGAATTGGTCCTTCATCAGTTATCCGGAGATTTGCAACCAACGCGCCATCTGCCGACCCATTCGCTATTCTTTCAGACAGCAAGGCTGATACAAGTCCGCCTGACGCGCAGGACTGCTTGATTGTTTTAATTGTAGAATACCCAATCACGCAGATTCTGAATATGTTGGAATAGAATTGTTCATACAGCTTTTTCGCTGTGCCACCTGGCTTCGGATATCTTTTGCAATTCAGAAGATGAACTACTTCATCGATCTGTATCTGGGCAGATTTGCAGACTTCAGGGAGCTTATCCTTCATCTTTTTCGAAATTATTGAACGGTTATCTATTATTGAAGTGAGCATTTCTGTTAACGACTCTTCGGTTATATCACGCGATTCAGCAACGTAGTTATCAAGCCCGAACTCCGCCATGACCTCCAGATATTTATGTGACCAGGAGGTAACCAGCACCGGTACATGTGTACAGATCGCTGAGATCATACTATGAAATCTTGACGCTATAAACACATCACACTCGGATATGATTGACCGCAGTTCCTCAGGCCTTCTGTCATCAAGAAGAAGTACAGTATTCTGTTTGTTACACAATTCATATAATTTCATGCAAACATGATAATCATTGTTTCTGGATCTTTTATCCTCACCAAGATTGCTATGTGCGAGAATGACAACTTGAGCATTGAATCTGTCAGACACGGAATTAACAGCAGAGGATAATTCCCCTAAATAATCATGACCTGATCCAGCACAATATGTTTCAAGCACCTGACTCGGAGATACGCCAATGATGAAAGATCGTTCTGCTTTCGGCACTATTGTTTCTAATGTATCACTATTTTCATTCTGATCGAGAAGAAACGCGAGATCCGCAGACTGTTTCCAGTTCACAAGTCCCAGCTCCTGCAGATGTTCTGATGTTCCAGTTCCACGTGCAAAGACAAGTTCAATTCTGCTCAGTACAGTTTTTGCCAGTCTGCGATTCAGGAAGCTTTTAAAAGGACCAAGAGCCTGTGACATCTTTACAACAGGCACATGGATCAGTAATGCCGGTAGAACACAGCACACATTGTAAACAAGTGTTAATACTCTTCCATCAACAAAGGAAATCCCTGATAAATCCAGAAGAATATCCGATTCTGCAAGTACGCGGAGGGGTTGATATCTGAGTGGAATGCTCCTGAGGCCCGGAATACGCCTTAACAGAACAAACAGAAAGGCAAGAAACGGCAATACAAGCATAAGCGGTATTAATCGGAGTGATACAATTTCAACTCCTGCCTGCTTCAGCAGTCTATCCTTTTCAGGATATAATGAAAACACTCTGTAGGATGTATCCTCTGGAAGCTGTTTCTTCAGTCTCTGAATCGTGGCTGTCAACATTCCAGCAGCACCTTTGTTGCCAGCGTAAGTGGCACCGATAATGCTAATCGTTGGAATCATGTTTCCTTTACTATTCTTCCGAATACCCCTGTCTGCATATCAGAGAGAGATAACTCACGCTCAACAGGTCACCATTGTCTTGAGATTCTAATGATATGTGATATCGATATGCAAGAACCGGTTTTCTCCGGGGATGCTTCTAGTAATTATGAAAAGTCAGTTGACACAACGGAGTAATAATAGGAATATGTGAAATGCAGGCTAAAACCAGGTCACCGGCTGAGATGATCATATTCTCTCAGCCGGTGCATATCTGTCTCGAAGATCGAAGAAAGCCTCTGAATCAGGCTATTGGCTGTATCGCTCTACCCTGTCGATCTTCTCCTCGCAAAGAGATATCGAATTATAGGCTGCCTGAACCATATTCTGAGCGCTGTTATATCTGTATCCAGTAACCTGTGAAAGATAGGATATAGCAGTATTCAGATCACCAATCGCTGATTGCCACGTGGATACATTCTCCAGAATCAGTTCAGATACTCTTGCTTTGTTCGATCCACTCTGGTAATAGAACGCACCCATCATGTAGTTTGCGAGAGGATCGTTGGGATAAGAGTTACTAAGACGGGAGAACACGTTCTGCATGGCTCCCCTCTGTCCACTGTCACGGTAGATTGAAGCAAGGAGTATATAACCTTCTCGACTGCCGGTGCTTGAGATAAGAGATTCCAACCTGTTTACCGCACTGGATGTTCTGCCTGCCCATGCCTCAACTTGAGCGGTGTAAAGAATCATCTGCGAATTATCGGAATCAGATTCAAGGAGGATCACTACGTGATCTGCAGCGTCTCCATATTGCCCCGTGTTAATGTACGATTGGATAATGCGCTGCCTCAAACCAAGCATATTGGAATTAAGAGCAAGAATTTCCTCCATATATGGAATTGCCTGTGAGTATTCCCCAAGCTGGAAATATAGAAGACACAGAGGAAATTTAATTGAAAGATTGTCAGGATTCTGTGCGAGAGCTTCCTCGAAACTGGAAACAGCCTGATCAAGCTCACCCAGAGCCTGGTAAGCAGAGGCAAGTCCGAGATAAGCATCAGCGTTTTCAGGATCAATATCGACCGCATTTTCGAAATACATTTTAGCTGTTTCGGGATCATCCTGAGCGAGGTAAACACTGCCCAGTCCAGCAAGAGCATCGGCATTTCCCTCATCGAAAGCAAGAATTGTCTCAAATATTTGCAGAGCCGTTCCAACTGAATCAACATCAGGTTCGAGATAGATCTCGGCAAGCTGGAATTTCGTATCCAGTAATGTCGGATCAATCGATAGCGCCTGCTTGAGGAACATGATCGCCATGGACCAGTTCTTCATCTGTATGCTGAATGCAGCCTGATCGAGTGCCTGTTGAATCCGGCCTCCAATGAGGTCGGATAGAATACTGATCATTTCTACAGCCAGTTGCTTTACAGGTTCTGTGTTCTTCATGACATAAACCGGATCAGCATTCACAGTATTCCCTGACAACGGGATACAGACATTCCAGGAAACCATGATTTCTTCACCAGAGGGAGAAACATTTCCATAAAGGATCATATCGGCACCAAGAGCAACACCCGCGTTCACGACGAATGTGGGCGGTACACCATATTCAAAATCTGACGGATTGAATCCCAAGTCTTCAAAAGCATCTTCAAGATCACCCTTTGAAATGAAGGAGTATTCCTCACTGTCTTCAAAATTGTTTTTCAGCTCATCAAACAATTTCCCACTAACCCAGCGTGCATCCGAACCGGAATAACCGAATGGTACTATTCCGACCCTCGTGGATTCTCCATCTTCCGATGCAATAGCTGTACCGCAAGCCAGCAGAACCAGACAGATTATTGCAAATGTATATCTCATCATTCTTTCCTCCAGGTCGTAAATACTACAACACAAATAGCATGATTGCTCGTTAAAACCAGAACGCAAATATTGCACTAATGTGATTGTCAGGCAACAGCCATAACCCTTTCACTTTCATCCAGGTAAGATTTCCAGAATACGGTACTTCAAGCCGACTGATTCTCATTTATCACCTCCACCGAAATCATCTTCATTGATTGATACACTGCTGTCAGCGCAATGTTCCATAATGAAGGACTCGACCATATCCTGAGATACAATCCGAAAAGGTGGAACAGAACTCAGAAATACTCTACCGTAATTCCGCGAGACAACTCTTCTGTCCATGAGCATAACAACACCGGTGTCCCTGGATGATCTGATCAGTCTTCCCACCCCCTGTTTGAGGCGCACGACCGCAAGAGGAAGAGAGTATTTACCAAAAGAGCTTCCTCCATTTTTCTCAATCAGATCCATTCTTGCTCTTGTTAAAGGATGACCAGGGGAGGAAAACGGTAACCTGTCAATTATTACTGCCTGAAGCATCTCACCTGGCAGATCTACACCCTCCCAGAAGGACGAAGTGCCAAGAATAATCCCTCTGCTGGATTTCCGGAATTCATCAAGTATTCTGTTTCGCGACATTTCACCCTGAACAAAGAGTCTCATATCCGAAGGCACCTCCAACACGGCCCGTTCTCTAACCAGTTGCAGGTTTCTGTAACTGGTAAACAGCATGAGAGTTCTTCCATCAAGGATTGTTGCCAGCCTCTTACCCCATTCCCAGACTACTCGGGCAAGCTCCTCGTGAGAATCATGCTCCGGCAGGTTATCCGGAATGGAAAGAACCGCTTGAGATCTGTAATCGAACGGACTTCCGAAACTCCGCGTTATTGCATCCAAGGCTCCAAGTCTGTCCTTAAAAAAATCAAATTTATCCGCGACCATCAACGTAGCCGAAGTAAGAATCGATGTATCAAACTTAGAGTATACAGTATCACATAGCTCAGGGCCGATATCCAGTGGAACAGCTCTTAGAACAGAATTCTTTCTATTCACTTCTACGAAGCAACAGTATTCTTCCGTACTCAGTTCGGACAGTCTTTTCGTTGCCTGTGCAATTGCGGTTGCTGTCTGGGTAACCGGCAGCAGATCCTCATTCTTTACAGCATCTGAAGCGAGCTCCCTGGAGAGATCGCCTGCTTTCTCAAGGCTTTCCAGATGCTCTACAGGATCCCAGACGGATGTTTCTTCGATTCCTGCAGTGAGCTCTGCTATAGCAGCGGACAGTTGTCTGGCCAGTTCGAGCATCGATGCCTTCTTAGATGTCTCGATCTCGCTGAAAGCAATCCCGTCAAACATTGGCAAAAGTGATCTTTCGCTAAGCGAGAGCCCGAGGCATTCGCTTGCAGCGTCTTCAAGCCTGTGTCCTTCATCAATTACCAGCACATCCGCCCCCGGCAGCACATCCTCTGAAAGAAGTCCCGATACAAGGAGATGATGATTAAGTATAAGCAGATCGGATTTTCGAGCGAGATTGCGTGCTTTGAAGAAGTGACAGGCTCCCCTGTAATGACAGGCTGCTCCTGTACAGTCCATATGATCCGATCTGAAATGCTGCCAGATTGAAGCTGAAGCTTTCTCGGAAAATGATGAGATGTCACCATCATCCGTGGCATCAGCCCACCGCGAAAATTTCTGATCTTTCCTGACTATTTCTGAACCGGAATTCCATTTTCGCAGGCACAGATAGTTATTTCTCCCCTTGAGGACACTCACCATGGAATCGAGCTTGAGTGCTGACAGTACAGCGGGGGCGTCTTTACATGCAAGCTGATCCTGAAGAGTTATTGTCGCAGTGGATACGAAGATCCTTCTGCCGGACAGAAGTGCAGGAATAATGTAAGCAATACTTTTCCCAATACCTGTCCCGGCTTCAAATAGATGGATTCCGCCCGTGGTAAGAGCTGATCCCACAGCTTTTGCCAGTTCAACCTGGAGTGTTCTGACGGTGTATCCAGGAATGAATGAAGACAGAGCATATCCATAAAATACATACTCAATTTTCTGTTAAAGTGATGTAATCATCTATTCCGTTTCCCCGTTTTGCGAATATCCTTCAACATGAGCTGGATGCTTCCATCGTTACGCCAAGTATCAATCCCAAGTGTGAAGGCAAGATCAACTCTTCCGCCAAACAGAGATTGCTTTTCCACCATATTAAATCCAATTGCTTTGAAAATACTGGATCCGATTTTAAAATTGCAGCTGAGATGATTCCTGTTTTTCCCGACAGCCCTCCACTGCATCGCATAGACCCCTCTTGCGAGCCAGACCGGGTTTGAATTGCCTGATCCAAATGGTTCAAGCCTTGAAAGAGCGTGAACGGTTTCAATGGTATAGTCCTTCTCCTCAAGGCTTCCGTCAAGATAGAGAACGGAGCCAATGTACTCATCCCACTTCTGTTCAGACAGCAGCGTTTCAAGATGTTCTTTGAGGAATTGCACATTATCTCCTGCAATTGTCAGTCCCGCAGCCATCGGATGGCCTCCGAAACTGTTCAGAATCTTGTGCTTATCCTGAATCCTTCCAAGCAATGAATGTATCGAAATCCCAGGAATGCTCCTTGCTGATCCGTGCCCGTAATCACCCTCCAGAGATATCAGTATTACAGGGACCCCGAACCGAGAGACAAGTCTTGAAGCCACGATTCCTACAACACCTCGATGCCACCCCTCACCTGCAAGCACAATACATCGCGGATCCTGCAATTCTACCGTTAACCCTTTGACCTGTTTCTCTACATCTCGTTCAAATTTTTTTCTGATTCTGTTGTTCTCCTCAACGGGAGCAAGCAGTTCTTCAGCTTCTGATTTATTCAAGGCAAGCAGGAGCGCAACCGCCTGTTTTGCGTGCCCTACTCTTCCACATGCATTCAATCTTGGTCCGATGTAGAAAGCCAGATGCGATGAATCGCTGCTTTCAAGATCAACTGAGGCGGATTTCGCAAGAGCTGATACACCTGGAAGCGGTTTTCTCCGTAGTGATTTCAGACCCTCAGAAACCAGAATACGATTATCATTTATCAAGTCAACAACATCAGTCACAGTACCGATAGCAACCAGTTGGAGAAGCTCCTGCAGAGAAGAGGTCTCAGCGTTCATCAACTCGTAAACAACATTCATGACCATCCATGCTACACCAACACCCGCAAGAGTGGAGTGTCGCACATCCCCGTCAAG
>JAUWJE010000296.1 GCA_030607835.1 Candidatus Fermentibacterota bacterium
AATTGTCAATCTTAACCCGCTAATTGCGGAAATGGAAAAAATGCTTGGCCGTCTGCTCGGCGAAAACATTGACCTCCTGTTCATACCTGCAAAAGAACTCTGGAGCACAAAGGTTGATCAGGGGCAGATCAATCAGATAGTGGCCAACCTTGGGATCAACGCCCGTGACGCTATGTCGGAGGGGGGCAAGCTGACCATCGAAACTGCCAACGTCACAATTGATGAAGCATATTGTCAGAGGCATGCCGGATTTGTTCCCGGCCGCTTTGCTATGCTGGCGGTCAGCGACAATGGTATTGGTATGGACAGCGAAACCCTGTTACATATTTTTGAACCCCTTTTCACCACGAAGGATAAAGGCGAAGGCACTGGGTTGGGTCTTTCCACAGTTTACGGCATCATCAAGCAGCACAACGGATTCATTAATGTGTACAGCGAACCCGGACATGGGACTACCTTCAAGCTTTATTTTCCCCAATATGCAGAGGAAGCGGAAGAAAAAGAGATAGCCGTTGAAGCAACGAAGTCTTCAGAGTCCGGCACGATACTTCTAGTCGAAGACGATGAGATGGTGCGCAATCTCGCAAGGAAGATTCTGGAGATGATCGGCTATACTGTCCTGGTGGCAGAAACTCCGAATGACGCACTGGAGCTTTGTGAGAAGAACGAAATAGATATCCACCTTCTTATAACCGATGTGGTTATGCCTCAAATGAGCGGTCAAGAGTTAAGAGAATCGATTGAAGCCATCAGACCGGGAATCAAGACGCTTTTCATGTCCGGCTATACAACCAATGTAATCTCCCATCATGGCGTGTTAGAAAAAGGAATGAATTTCATTCAGAAACCTTTCACCAAGGATGAACTGGCAAGAAAAGTACGCGGGGTAATTGAGCAATTAAATTGATGATAGCGTTATATATCATTTGTGAGATCTTCATCCGATGTTTCTCTCTCCTGAAGTGTTGACGATTGACTACAGGAAGTGGCTCGACACAAAAGAGGATATTAATCTCAGGGTAATGCAGATCGTATACAATCTGGGTCTGGATTTCGCCTTCCCTTCAACCACAGTCTACCTGGAAAAATGACCATTTCAAAAGAGGGACATAGAAAACGTTTGAGGGATAGATATCTAAGCGGCGGCATAAGGGGGTTTTCCCAGCGGGATGCTCTGGAGCTCCTCCTGACGTATGCAGTTCCCAGGAAAGACACAAAGGAGATCGCTCATAGGCTGCTGGAAAAATTCGGTTCACTGAATTCCGTTTTCAA
This sequence comes from Candidatus Fermentibacterota bacterium, assembly GCA_030607835.1. Classification (GTDB taxonomy): domain Bacteria; phylum Fermentibacterota; class Fermentibacteria; order Fermentibacterales; family JCC-6; genus Aegiribacteria. Next base: position 1,273 of record JAUWJE010000296.1, read on the forward strand.
GCAGCCGCCTTCCATGCTGCAGCTGGTTACAGGTATAGGCCCTGCAGCTTCAATTCTGATCAACATGGTTACATCGGTTACGGCGATGTCGCTGAAACCCGGAAAGGGTGTGCAGATAATGGACAGCCCTTCAAAGGTGAAGGATTACCTCGAAACCATGATGGGAACTCTCAGAAAAGAAAAGCTGATAGCTCTTCTCCTGGATTCAAGCAACAGACTTATCTCCGAGTGCGTGCTGGAATTCGGAACGGTGGACAGAGCCGCTGTCCACCCTCGGAACCTGCTCGAGAAGATCATCGCCACAGGAGCAACCGCGGTGATACTGGTGCATAACAATCCGGGTGGCGCGAAGAAGGCCAGTCAGGAGGACATCAACCTGACAAGAAGATTGAATGATCTGGGCAAAAGTCTGGGATTCAGGATTCTGGATCATATGATAGTAGCCGATGGTGAAACCCTGAGCCTCAGGGAAGAGGGGCTTTTCAGTTAAGATTCAAATCAGGTTTCCGGGATCACCCGGGAACCACAAGTTTCTGGGTATGCTGGTTTCCTGGTGAGAAAGCCCATGTATATACACTCAGTGTGCAGAGCACAGATCTGAGCAAGAACTATTCCAGCTTGATTATCTCTACAGGTCAGGCACTTTCCTCATCCACTGAGAGCGAGCAGAGTATTCATTAGAACAGTTTCCGAGATCACCCGGGAACCACTGGTTACTGGTAATGGTGGTTTCCGGGATCGCCCG
>JAUWJE010000176.1 GCA_030607835.1 Candidatus Fermentibacterota bacterium
CTTATCATTGCGAAAAAACCTGAAGCCAAAGAAATCATTGGAAAAATGGCACCCTATCAGGGCTGGCTTGGTGCTGTATCGGTTGTTTATGGAGTAATCGTCATCATTCGATTCCTCAGCAATATGAGGTTCTTCAGCGCTGCTCCAATAGGCTTCTTATCCTGGCTTGCTTCTGGTCTACTGCTTCTCGCTCTTGGTCTTCTTCTGGGTGTCGGTATTATCAAAACCTTTGTCACCGCCCCAGCTGCTGTAGAAAAACTTGACCTGACAATAGCAAAACTGGCCCCCAAGCAGGGAACACTCGGGCTTGCAGGTATCTGTGTCGGACTCTGGATCATCGTTTATCGGATGATTGGAGCCGGTTTCTAGCAGAAACAGGTATTCAGTACCAAATGGAATCTACCGGGATCAGCCATCAGACTGTTCCCGGTGGATTTAACTACCAGGTCTTTTACATGTATGAACGTAATATTCGATACAGCAAACATCTCAGAAAAGAACCAGCAAAAGAAGAACTCTAACCATTGACAGAATAACCTTTTCGATTAGCTTCCACAGGATATTGCGGTTCGTATTTTACAGGGAGGTGATATATGCCGATGACTCAAACGCACAGCGATTATGTGCGTAAACTTATTTCGAGTGGCGCTAAAAGTAGAGCAATTCTTGTTCTGGAGAAAATGCATCCGGCAGATATCGCTGATCTTTTTGGTACTCTGACACCTTCAGAATCTACGGGCCTTGTCGAAATACTCCATTCCCAGAAAATCGCCAACAAAGTTCTTGTAGAACTCCCGGAGGGTATTTTACACGATATCCTCGAACGGCTTGATGATGAGATGACTGCGGAACTGCTCGCGGGACTCGAACCGAATGAAGCACTTGCTTTCCTGGAAGTTATTCCTGAAGAGCGCAGAGATGTGCTCATGAATATTCTCTCTCCGCTTAAGAGAAATAGAATCGAACAACTCCTGATATACCCGGAGGATTCCGCCGGTTACTGCATGAGCACAAGCTATATGTCTGTCAAAGCTGATCTTACAGCAGCACAAGCAGTTGAGGTGATTCGAGAGCAGAGTGAAGATGTTGATGTCCCATTCTACGTATACGTTACTGATGATGATGGAAGATTGTCCGGTGTGGTGCCCCTGCGAAGGCTTGTTACCTGCCCTCAGAACACTACGATTCGAAAACTCATGATGGCTGATCCTTTTACGGTGAATGTCAATTCAGACCGCGAGGATGCCGCATTACTGGCAAGAAAGTACGACATCATGGCCATTCCGGTTGTTGATGACAACCACAGACTGGTTGGTGTCATCCCCGGTGACAGCCTTTTCGATGTAATTGAGGAAGAAGCCACGGAGGACATGTACAGAATGGCCGGGCTTTCAGAGGACGATAGAATATTCAGCCCTGTATCCACTGCATTCAGGCAGAGATTCCCATGGGTATGGGTAAACCTGTTCACAGCATTCATCGCATCCCTTGTCATAAGGGCATTTCAGGGAACAATTGAATCAGTAGCAATGCTTGTTGCATTCATGCCGATTGTCGCCGGTATGGGCGGTAATACAGGGAATCAGTCTCTGATTGTTATCACCAGAGGTATTGCTCTTGGAGAAATGGAATTCTCATCAAGCCTCAAAGCCATTTTCTAAGAAGCAAGAGTCGGCCTGCTTATGGGTCTGGTAGCCGGCTCAGTGGCTTCCCTTGTGGCGATACTCTTCCCTGGCAATACGACCCCCCTTCTTCTCGGACTCGTTATCTTCCTCGCCATGGTTGGTAATCTGGGTCTTGCAGGTCTACTGGGAGCCGCCATACCGCTCGTGCTGCGTGCCCTGGGGCGTGATCCAGCCCTTGGCAGCAATATCCTTCTTACAGCGTTTACCGATTCACTTGGCTACCTGCTTCTGCTTGGCCTTGGCATGATAATAATCCTCTAGTGAAACCCGGAATATCAACATACCTCACAGACGATGAAATAAGTCTTATTACAAACGCGTATGTGGCCGATCCATTCAGCTTTCTCGGTATGCATCCTCTTGGTGAGGAACATGATAACAAAATTGAAGTCAGAGTATTCTGTCCTTCTGCAAAAGATGTTCAAATAAGGGTTGAGAACCAGAAGCCTGTTCGTATGAACAGAGTACACAATGACGGCCTTTTCGTCTGGACATCCGGGTCGGATACCAATCCTTTTTCATACACGTTGATCATTGAAAACGAGGATGGCTCATCCTGGGAGACCAGAGACCCTTACAGCTTCCTTCCACAGCTTGGAGAGCTTGATTTGCATCTGCTTGCAGAGGGTAATCACTACGAGCTCTACAACAGGCTTGGAGCAAGACTCTGGACCGCGGGAGATGTAGAGGGTGTCCTATTCTCCGTATGGGCGCCAAGTGCCAGTTCTGTCAGTGTTATCGGCAGTTTCAACAACTGGGACAGAAGACGCCACCCGATGCGTTCTAGAGGATTATCAGGTGTTTGGGAACTCTTCATACCCGGCATTACCCAGGGAGACATGTACAAGTACTCACTCAGAACAAAATCAAATGATATCATCGAAAAATCTGATCCTCTCGCGCTGGCGTCGGAGTACAGACCGAGAACAGCTTCCGTAGTAGCGGATATATCTTCATTCAACTGGTCCGATGATGACTGGATGAAAAATCGAAAGACATCCGAACCTCTCTCCTCTCCTGTTTCAATTTACGAACTGCATGCGCCTTCCTGGAAAAAGCCGCATGATTGGAGGGATTTTACTTCCTGGGATGATCTTGCGGAGAATCTGATTCCATGGGTTAAGGAACTCGGTTTTACACATATTGAACTCCTGCCTGTAATGGAACATCCATTTGACGGATCCTGGGGATATCAGACCGTTGGATATTTCTCGCCAACCAGCCGACTTGGAAAACCGGAGGACTTCCAGCGCTTCGTGAACAGCTGTCATGCCGAGGGTATCGGTGTCATTCTGGACTGGGCTCCTGCGCACTTCCCTTCGGATGCAACCGGCCTGGGAAATTTCGATGGAACTTGTCTTTATGAACATGAAGACCCAAGAAAAGGCTTTCATCCTGACTGGAAGACACTTGTCTTCAATTACGACAGAAAAGAAGTTAAAAATTTCCTCGTGGCAAGCGGTTTGTTCTGGTTGGACATGTATCATATCGATGGCCTCCGTGTAGACGCTGTGGCATCAATGCTTTACCTTGATTACTCCCGAAAAGAGGGTGAATGGATACCGAACCAGTTCGGAGGAAGAGAAAATCTCGGTGCGATTGAATTTATAAAGACACTCAACTCCATCATTCATAGAGATTTCCCCGGAGCTATGATAATCGCAGAAGAAAGCACAGCATGGCCCGGAGTCACAACCCCCGTTTCGGAAGACGGACTAGGGTTCACCTTCAAATGGAACATGGGCTGGATGCATGATACACTCAGTTTCTTCGAGAAAGAACCTGTTCACAGGAAACACCATATCGAAAATCTGACATTCTCTCTTCTCTACGCCTTCAGCGAAAATTACATTCTCCCGATATCTCATGATGAAGTTGTTCATGGGAAAGCTTCACTTCTAAGCAAATGTCCCGGAGACAGGTGGCAGAAATTCGCTAATCTGAGGCTTCTTCTCTCCTATCAGTGGGCTCATCCGGGAAAACAGCTGCTTTTCATGGGCAGTGAGTTCGGTCAGTGGAATGAGTGGAATCATGATACTGAACTTGACTGGAACCTCCTGGAGTTCTCAGAACACACAGGAATAAAAAGTCTTGTCAAAGATCTTAACAATATTATTTCCAGAAATCCAGCGTTTCATGAACTGGACTGCAGTCATGAAGGTTTCAGATGGATTGATTTCAATGATGCGGAAAACACCGCCATTTCCTTTATTAGGAGACCGCTTAACGGCAAAGAAGTTATCTGCGTTTTTAATATGACACCGGTTATAAGAGAGGATTACTGGATAGGAGTTCCCGCAGAGGGTGTATATACTGAAATCCTTAATACAGATGCTGTTATATATGGTGGTTCGGGAAAAGGCAATCTGGGAAGTGTTGAATCAAGACCATATGAAAGACACGGTTTCCCGCACTCAATCAATCTCACTCTCCCCCCCCTGGCAGCCCTGTTCTTAACACGGAAGACCTAAAACACTTCTTCAATTTATCATTTAACAGATGTACTGCAGTATTGTGCTGTATATCTGCAAATCTTCCCTCCCTTCCCTTGATAGAATATCAGCATATTCAGCATCATCTGGATTACCAAGAATAATAAAGTGTTTTACCCATCCAACCATATACCGTATGTGATTCTCCTGAACCAAGTTAAGGGACGATAATTTATCTTTGTATTCATTCATATCGTACTTCATGAATATTGAACCTCCCTGATATGTGGACTCTATATATCCACGGTTTTCACCTGCTTTAGTGTACATATGTTTACTTCTCCTGTCAAGCTCCTTAATTGTGATGACCATTGACAGGATGTTACCTAAATTAATAGTGTTAGGTGAGAGAATATTTTATGAGAATTGAAGACTCTACATAATCATTGTTATGGAAATGAATAGGAGGACAAAATGGTTTTCGGAACTTTCATTGCAGCAATCCTAATATTTGCCACCAATCTTACAATTATTGAAC